>CAYFJM010000161.1:0-5053 GCA_964343415.1 uncultured Vicinamibacteraceae bacterium
GGTATATCTTTTAGTTCATTGGCTTGTGAATCGTTCAACACCTAACGAAAGTCTTACAGCAACAGTATAATTTCAGTACTTAAAATACTATTTATTTCATATGAATCGTAGATTAGTCGAACCACGGCGACGTAGGACACTTTCCAATCTCGTACTTGCTGTAATTCTCTGTTTCTGTGCAACTGCTTGCTCTCCTCCTAAACCAGACGAAACCAACTACGTGACAAAACTATTGAGCGATCGCTCGTACAAAGATGACGTATTTAAGAACGGCGCCGATTCTCCAGTACCGCTCGATCGTAGATCGTGGATGGTACCTTTACGGTATTACGAACCGAACCCATCGTACCGCGTTCCGGCTCAATTGAATTTTCTTGATGAACAACCGATCTTTGATATACCAACATCTACTGGGCAGATTCGACAAATGCGGCACATCGGACACCTTGAGTTTATGCTCCAAGGCAAAGAATATCGATTAGCAGCACTCCTGTCGGAAGGTGACGGATTATTTGTCCCATTCAGGGACCAAACAAACGGCGATGAAACTTACCCAGCTGGACGTTACCTTGATCTGCCGTTCAGCTCAACCGGCAGCTATGACCTTGATTTCAACCGGGCGTACCATCCGACGTGCTATTTTGATGAACAGTTTGACTGTCCGTATCCACCACCTCAAAACCGTCTACCGACTTCGATTTTAGCGGGGGAAAAACTACCGCCAGAAAATGAACGGCGTATTCCGCTAACGGAAATGAATGTTGCTTCGGTGCCTGGAAACGAACCATAGCGACAGTGTCTTTTCTTGGCGTTATCTTTGACTTCGACGGTGTTCTTGCAAACACCGAACCATTACACCTTCAAGCCTATCAAGACGTACTAGATCAAACCCCACTAACACTGTCCAAAAAAGCATATGAATCCACCTATCTTGGTTACGACGACATGGGCGTGTTCACTCACCTCGCACAAGACCAACAGGTGGTTATCTCGCCGGACGAGGTATCTCGTTTGATCACTCGAAAAGGTGAGCGCTTTACACAACTTGTCAACAGTCGCAATGTCATCTTTCCTGAGGCTCGGGCCTGTATCGAACGATTATCTGGGACCTGTAAACTAGGTATTGCTTCCGGCGCACTTCACCAAGAAATTGAAACTATTTTGGATGCTTCGTCACTAAAATCGCACTTCACAACGATAGTAGCGGCCGATGATGTCGAACACTCCAAGCCTGAACCGGATACCTATCGATTGGCTGTTGAATTACTCTGCGTAGCGATGGGGCGTCCGCCGTCACCTAATGGGTTCATTGCCATTGAAGATTCCTTGTGGGGAATTCAGTCTGCGCATGCAGCTGGACTTCCATGCATTGCAGTCACCACCACCTATACCGCTGACAAACTCACAATCGCGAATGAAATTGTCCCGAGCTTGGGCGATATTGACAGAAATACTTTAGGTACACTCGCTCACAATAGTCAGGCTCCTCGTAAGCAGCCATAATCTCCTTTGCTGATAAATGACAATGATAACAACTGAACTTGTCAATCGATTCACGGATATTGCGACAAATCCAGAACCTGAACTGGCCTCAGCCGCACTGTTTATTGCAAAACTCGAGTATCCACAATTGGATATTTCACAATACCTTGCACGACTTGATGAAATGGGCAGTGCGGCGGCAGCACGCATTGCCGCCCTAGGACATAATGCGGACCCATTGTCACAGATAACAGAAATAAGCTCCTACTTATTTAAGCAAGAAGGATTTACAGGAAATCAAAACAATTACGATGACCTACGAAATAGTTTTCTGAATGAAGTTTTGGATAGACGAACCGGTATCCCCATTAGCTTGTCGATCGTGTACATAGAAGTCGCCAGACGTGCGGGTATTGAAATTCACGGCATAAACTTCCCAGGACACTTCTTACTCAAACTACCAACGATTCCGAACACCATAATCTCTCACAACACCGAAATAATCATCGATCCGTTTCATGGGGGTGGAATATTATCGGAATCGGATTGCCGAGATTTACTTCGCAAGCATGCTGGTGAAGAAGCGGCCTTTGACAAATATCTACTCTCACGCGCGACCAAATCCGAGATACTTGTTCGAATGCTGGTCAACCTCAAACGTCTTTATGTCAACATGAAATCGTTTCCACAAGCCTACACCATTACCGAACTACTACTGGGACTCGATCCTACGGCGATAACGGAACTTCGCGATCGGGGTCTTCTCGCTTACCATTTGAACAAATATGCTGCGGCCTTGAAGGACTTAGAAGCCTACCTTCGATTTACAGCAAGCAAAGAAACGGTTAGAAAACCCGAAGAAATGGACACGCAAGGAGACACTGGAGAAATAAGCGAGCACGCGGAAATCTGGGAACACGTAAAGGCCCTACGCCGCCGCGTCGCTAGCTTCAATTAAAAACTGATCGCCAGCATGATAGATGTTACTTGTGGGTGAAAATTATTGATTGATTTCTAGAATCAAAATCATAGACGCACAACAGTATCCCTCACACGCTACCCTAACGCGCCAATTTCCTCGTACAACGTAACCACCGAGATCACGCCTCGATGAAAATTATCAAGATCAAGTTTTTCGTTTGGAGCGTGCGCATTTTCATCAGGAAGACCAATACCGAACAGTATCGCTGGTAATCCAAACCTATCCTGAAAACTTGCAATTACTGGAATTGAGCCGCCTTCGCGATTGAATACTGGTTTTCGACCAAAGCCTCGCTCAATTGCTCGCCCAGCAGCCTGCACAAATGGGTTGTCAAAATCAACTAGCCACGGTTTTGCTGTATGCATCCGCTTCACAGTCACGTCTACTGTTTTCGGCGTAATTTTCTTAACGTAAGCCTCAAACAAATCACCAATCAGATCCGGGTTCTGATCCGGGACCAAACGCATACTGACCTTGGCCATCGCAACTGCCGGTATAACAGTTTTCGCACCGTCTTCCGTAAATCCAGAGTACAACCCATTAACCTCGAAGGTTGGACGGGCCCATATGCGCTCAAGTGTCGTGAAACCCTTTTCTCCAAAGAGTTTCCGGGAACCAAGTTCTTTCTGAAATCGCCGTTCGTTAAAGGGTAATCGAGCATACTCCACACGTTCCTCATCGCTCAGCGGTCGTACGTCATCATAAAACTCTGGAATTTTAATCCGTCCACTTCGATCTTTCATCCGAGCAAGAAGTTGGGTCAAAACGAAAGCTGGATTGGCGACAGCTCCACCAAAGGAACCTGAGTGAAGATCAGAAGTCGCCCCTCGAATGTCAACCTGACAGTAGGTAAGTCCTCGAAGACCGTAACAGATGGACGGTACACCACGGTCAAACATCGGCGTATCAGAAATAACCAATACATCACCCAAATATTCACTTGAATGGTCTCTCAAAAAAGAGTCTAGGTTTTCACTCCCGACCTCTTCTTCTCCTTCAAGAATCAATTTGATATTGATCGGAAGAAAACCTTTTTGCTTCATACATGCTTCAATAGCCTTGAAGTGCATAAAGATTTGACCTTTATCATCCGCCGCGCCACGGGCGTATAACTCCCCGGATCGAACCGTCGCATCAAATGGGGGCGTATCCCACTTATCAAGCGGGTCAACGGGCTGCACATCGTAATGGCCATAGAAAATAATCGTTGGAGCTGGTCCAGCATGAAGCCACTCGGCGCAGACGACCGGATAGCCTGCCGTTTCAACGAGACGAACATTCTCGAGCCCAATGCGTTTTAGTTCCTCGCCTGTCCACTCAGCACACCGGATAACATCTGGCCTATAGGCAGGAAGTGCACTGATACTAGGAATCGACAAATATTCTTTAAGCTCATCAATATATCGGTCACGATTGACATTAATAAAGTCAATAACACTATTCATGTACAGATCACTTGTTACTGGGTCTTTCTGGAATTTTCAATCGGTAAATCCTCCCGATCACCCCATTCTTTCCATGACCCAATATAGTTCCGAATACGAGGGTAACCAATCAAGCGAAGCGCTAGATAGCTGTGAGCCGCACGATAGCCTCCCTGACAGTACGAAACAACTTCTTTCTCTGCGGTTACTCCAGCTGCTTCGTACAACGCGACTAGCTCTGATGCCTTCTTAAACTCGCCATTTGAATTAAGGTTATTGGTCCACTCAATATGTACTGCACCAGGAACAGCCCCCCCCCGCTTCGCACGGACGGTCGTCCCGCAGTACTCACCATCACTACGTGTGTCGAGAATGACGACATCTGATCGTCCAAGTCTTTCTTGTAAATCACGCCACGTGGCAAGACGAGCCTCAACACGACCAACGTTCCAATTAGCCTTATTTGGGGCGGTCACCTCGGTCGTCGTAAAAAAGCCCTCTCGTTCCCAACCACCGACACCACCATCCAAAACACGGACGTCTTCATGCCCAAATAATTCAAGAAACCAAAAGGCTCTTGCAGCCCTGACACCTGATTGGTCGTCGTAGACCACAACGGTGCAATGATCATCAACACCACGTGTCGTCAAGAGATGAGCAATCATCCATAGAAAGGCATCCAAAGGCGACAAGTCCGTATCAATAAGACTCAAACCAAAAAGATCAAGGTGAACAGCTCCGGGAATATGACCCATTGCGAATACCTCAGCTGGTCGTAAATCGATCAGGACAGGTGTACTCGTATCTACTTTCAACGGCCGACCCGTCGCTGAACCACTCAAAACACCAAGAAGGCTGGCTAATTCGTTCGGACTAACCAACAGCTGCGGATTGACATAGCCTTTTTGATTCTCTTTCATAGATCCAATTGTAAGTTGCCTCGCTCAAAAACTTGGTTACTTACACTCCCATACATCAACGTTCTGCTCTGAACTCTTGTGAACGCGACCTTCGATTTCAAGTTTATAAAGATGTGCCAATACCGTCTCACTGGCAGCCTTCTGGAGATTATTATTGAGACCTTTGTAAACAACAGCCACAATATCCAACTCCGTCCCTGCCCCCCCAATTCCTTTAAGGGCACTAAGAATTTCATCATCGCGTC
>CAYFJM010000162.1:0-5043 GCA_964343415.1 uncultured Vicinamibacteraceae bacterium
TGGTCAGAATGGGCCATCTTCAAGTTTGCCTCGATAAGGGCTAAGTGGTCCCTGCGTTATGCAGAGGACTTTGCCGCCACAATCGATGAAACTGGAATTCCTTGGCGGCAGGAGAACTACGGTGACCCGTACGACACAGTGCTGGATGACGCGGGGCTGTGGTATCAAAATGACTACGGCCCAGCCTGGCAAGGGGCATTTAATTCGTTTGCAACATATCGAAAAGAGATCGTGATTGGCGACGATGATTGGTTGACGGCATCGCTGTCAGCTCGGGACTGGGATCGAGACGGCGTGTTAGAGATGCCACCCAAGTTGTTTTCTTCGGTACGAGGAGGACGAAGTGTCGTCGTGCTAGACGTGCCGGACCATACCGGTGGAGTTATCTTAAGGCCAACGCAGGCACTTCCCCCAGAGTACCGCATTGAGTTCAAATTAATGACAATTGATTTCGGTGGCAAACGAGACGGTGAACTGGCCTATGACGGTCGAATAAATGGTTACGCTTCCACCGGCTGTAAGACACAGCATCCGTGGGGTGAAGGTTCAAATACTATCGGTTGGGTCGGCGATGCATCAGTGCCTTACTGTGAATGGCAAGGTGTTCGGGAAGGGCCCTTCGCGTACAACGGGTTTCATTTTTTGACCATAGTTGACGTTGCTGATCCGGCCCCACGCAACAACCACTTTTGGCACTATCATCGCAAGGTGCTGATGGATGCTTTTTCACAGCACCCTGATAGGGTGAAACGAGTAGATTTTGGCACAGGTGGTCGTGTGTGCAATTCAGCCACTGATGAGTACTACGCCTACCGAGACGGGAACTTCAATACGGTAAACATGTGGATTAGTGGATTGCCGGACTGGAAATGGCCACCAGGTGGAGTAGTTTCAAACTCCCAATGGTTTATGACGACTTGTTCGGGTGGTTTGGCGGAGGAGGGTTTGGTGGGGCAGCAGGTTTCATCTGCGGCCGAATTGCAGCCGGAATTAATGCCAGATGAGTTTTACACCTTTGCTATTGAGCGCGACAACACTAGTTACACACTTGAAGTAAGCGGGAACTTTGCACGCGTGGGTCGACAGACGTTTCGCTTTCGCCGACCATTTGTCGTTAATGGTGTACCAATTTGGCACTACAATGTTTTACCGGAGGAGTACGATGGTCAGTTCAATGGCGATTTGTTGCAAAATGATCGGTTTGGACAGATGAACTGGCCAAACCAATGGCCTGCTGGTTCGGCCTACCCGGACTATTTTGTTATCGGGGATCTGTACACGAATGCGTATGAGGGGTCGGCGAGTCTTACGGATATTCGTCTTTACGTGCCTGCAAGGTAGCAGAGAATTGAGAATTCTTCTATCCCGTACTAATTTCTATCGATTCCACTTTCAATATAAAGTGGTGTACTTAAGTCGAATTAGTAACGCTTACGGGATATCCGTGTAAGTCCGCATTGCAGTCCTGATCGGTTATAAGAAAGCGTGGACAGTACAATTTAAATGTCGGTACCAGCGAACCACCGATTTAATAGCGGACAGCATCATATAACTGATTATTCTGGCAAGGCGAATGCGAGTAATTCAGCCGGTACGGAACCTCCTCCCATAGCAACGACGATGTACTGCGTATCATCAACCATGTAGGTCATCGGAGTGCCAGTCTGTGGTGCCGGCATATAGACGGCACCGACATTTTCTCCAGTTTGTTTGTCGTAGGCTCGTAACATGGCTCCACGCCGACCATCCGGCATTGTCCAAAATCCTCGATCAGCTGCATTGCGTCCGCCTTCCCCAGAGACTACCAATGTCTTTGTGGTCAGCGTGCCGACTGGTCCCTGCCGGCCGGTGCGGGGAATGTCGATGTCGCGAAGAGCCGGATGATTCTTAACGGAATCGGGTGTTTCTCCGTGCGCTACTTGCCAAACGATTTCTCCTTGATTGAGATTGATGGCGGTAATGCGGCCCCATGGTGGTTTCATAAGAGGGAGCCCCATGACGGTTTGGCCTGGGCCGCGGGCAGGACCATTGATGAAATCCATATCTGATCGGTCAGGATTGTTTCGCATCGAGAGTACACGACTTAATGTCTGCGAAAAGATATAGAGAATCCCAGTTTCTGGGTCATACGATCCGCCTGGCCAGTTCGCACCATTCGGAACAAATAGTGTGCCAAACTTATCGCCGTCGCCTCGGGCAATTGGTGGCGTGAATACAGGACCAGTTTCATACTGCTGCGCAATTCGTAGCGCTTCAGCTTTGATTTCTGGTGTGAGGTCATTAATTTCACTCAGGTCGAAGCCCTGACGCTCGAACGGTGGTGGCTTGGTCGGAAAGGGTTGCGTTGGGGCGTAGGTTTCACCAGGAAGATCTCCTGCGGGAACGGGTCGTTCTTCGATGGGCCATACGGGCTCTCCTGTTAATCTGTCGAACACATAAACCCAGCCTTGCTTTGTTGGTTGCGCAATCGCTTTGATCTCACGACCACGTACAGTTATGTCTACAAGAATTGGGGCACAAGGTACGTCATAATCCCAGATTGGATGGTGTACGAACTGAAAATGCCAGATTCGCTGACCAGTATTCACGTCGACTGCAACTAAACTTTCCGCGAATAAATTATCACCAGGGCGATGTCCTCCGTAGTAATCGCCCGTGGGGATTTCGACCGGGAGATACGCAATGCCGAGTTCCGTGTCGACCGTCATTTGTGTCCATACGCCTGTGTTCCCGGTGTACTCCCAGGAACCGTCCTCCCACGTGTTATGTCCGAATTCTCCAGGTTGTGGGATTGTGTGGAAAATCCAAAGGCGTTCTCCGGTTCGTGCATCAAAACCACGGACATAGCCTTTCGCGTTTTGCCGACTGGGTGGTGTCCCACCGGCACGACTGGCGGCACCAATCAGCACGACGTTGCCGGCGACGACAGGTGCTCCATTCCATGCGAGTTCACTTGTGATGAGATCAAGTTCTTGGTCGTTGTTCTGCTTCAGATCAACGATGCCATTAAAACCAAAGTCAGTGATCAGCCGACCAGTTTGTGCATCGAGAGCAATGAGTTGATAGCCAATCGTAACGAAGTAGATACGTTCGTCAGACGAACCATCAGTCCAGTAACCGACGCCTCGGCCTGAGAGACGGCGCATAGATTGAATAGCGCGGTCGCCTTCGTCGATCCGGTACATCCACAATTGCTCGCCTGTTCTTGCATCAAGCGCGACAACATTTCTCCGACTTCCAGCGGTCGTATAGAGGACACCGTCTATTGCCAGAGGCGTTGACTGCAGGTTGAAATCAGGACTTGGGCCAAGATTGTCTGTTTTGAAACGCCATACGATTTCTAGGTTATCGAAGTTGTCGGCGTGAATTTGGTCCAGCGGTGCGTATCGTGTGGCACCCAAGTCACCGGCCCAGGTATTCCATTCACCGTTTGTTGTTCCATACTGAGCAAGGGTAGGAACCGCAAAAGTCAGAAGTGTGGTGAGGCCAAAAAAGGCAACAATTATTGGGATTCCGAGTCGCATCCGGCCATCATACTCGCATGGTTGCTCGTCGACCTAGAATCGCGTAGGCTTAACCCTCGCCAGTCGGGGTTGTTCTCGACACATTTCTTAAGGACTAAGGCTCGCGCTATGAAGATTTTATGTGCTGTGATGCTCTCGCTTGTCGTTGCCATTACCCCTCTGTCGGCGGAACAAGAACCGCAAGTTGACATTCAGCAGTTGCTGCAGGATTTTGCCAGAGAGGGATCGTCAAGTGATGTGGCAATGCGAATTATTCATCTGAATGATGTCACCACCAATGCATTGTTTGATCCGCCTCAAAAGTTCGTGCTTCGTGCTCAGGCACGAGCTCAGACGATGTTCTTTGTTACAGGGATTGCACTCCAGGATACGGAAATCGACTTTGATTTTCAGTTGTTGGAGACTGCAGCCTTGGGACAGCAAACGTACCGTGTGTACAGCACGAGCATTGCCAATATGGAAACCGGCACGCAGTTATCAGAGGGTGATGAGTTTTCAGGGATTTTTTCACTTGAACAGCTTTTGCCCCTGCGGTCTCGCATGGTGTTGGTTCAAGGAAATTTCCTTCGATTTGAATGGGAGTTTGCTCCGAACGTGTTACGGCAGCTAGAGGAAGCTGCGCAATAGTAAGTAGATTGAATCTACAAGATTACAAAATGGCCGGGCGAAAACCCGGCCATTCTTTTGTACTTAACTATCAATCTACGCGATAATCTGCGGGATCGGAACCCCGTGGACGTCTGTGAGTCTCATGTCACGCCCGTTGTAGCGATACGTTAGCTGCGTGTGGTCCATACCCAGTAGGTGCAGCATCGTCGCGTGGAAGTCATGAGCGGAGATTCGCTGTTCAGCGGCTTTGTACCCGAACTCATCGCTCGCGCCAATGACTTGGCCACCCTGAATCCCAGCACCAGCCATCCATCCAGTCATTGCGCCAGGATTGTGGTCTCGACCAACACCACGCTGGGAAATCGGCATGCGGCCAAATTCAGCGTGCCACACGATCAGCGTTGAATCGAGCATTCCCCTGGATTTTAGGTCTGTGAGCAACCCAGCGATCGGAAGGTCGGTTTCGGCTGCGTGTTGTGTGTGATTTTCTTTGAGGTTACTGTGGGCGTCCCAAGTGTCCGTATTTTGGTTTCCAAGGCCACCGTGAAACAGCTGTACGAATCGAACGCCTCGCTCGACAAGCCGTCGAGCCATAAGACACTGGCGTCCAAAAGGCTCGGTGATGGAGTCATCAAGACCATACAGTTTTTTCGTGGCGTCAGATTCTGCACTGGTGTCAACAGCTTCAGGGGCACACCCCTGCATTCGGTACGCAAGCTCGTATGACGAAATGCGAGCTGCTAATTCTGAGTTACCCGGGTTCTGCGCAATATCGATCTCGTTCAACTTTGCGAGTGCGTCAAGTCTCGCGCGCTGTTGTGTTTCACTGACACCCTCTGGTGGCTGCAGATCGACGATTGGGTCACCGACGGCTCGAAAGAGGGTGCCTTGATACGTTGCGGGCATAAAT
>CAYFJM010000163.1:0-5036 GCA_964343415.1 uncultured Vicinamibacteraceae bacterium
GCCGGTCCGTGATACTAAGTCGGTCATACGAAATACGATCAATCTGAACTTCCGCGTTTCGCCCCATCCCGAAACTAAGGCCGAGCAAAGGAGCACTAATCCGATTTCCTTCCAATCCAGACACTGAGTACGGCTGGTCCCAAACATGGCTCATGCCCATTTCAAGCAGAGTCCGAGCTTCACCGATAGTTTCTGGATCCTCAGTTAATAACGGTCGTTGTTGAGCAACCACAGGATTCGGGAGAGCTCCCCAAAGAATCGCCAACACTATGAATATTACGTATCGTCGCATCATTAGATTGTACCGCTGCTAAGCGGCACCCCACCTGAGATAGGCTATGGCTGCGGCATCATACGCGGAATGAGCCACAACAGGTGCCACTAAACCTTCAGAAACGTTAGCAAGTATCCCCAGCGCCAATCCCATCACCGCAACCCAACATCCAAACAAGAAAGTCCCCCGACCGCCCATGTGCAACAGCCCGAAAACAATGCTCGCCGGTACAAGTCCGATCTCCGGCTGTAAGACGCCACGAAAAAACAACTCTTCCCCTACGCCAGCGGCAATACTGATTATGATGACATCACTCAAGCAAACGCCTGAAAACAATGGCCTCAACGTGGTGCGGTATAACGTTCGGATCGCACGCAACGGTATAACATCGGGGCCACACCGCAGTAGTAGGTAATTTACAAGCATCAACCCAAAAGCTGCAGCAAATCCTAAAGCCACATCCTCCTGCCACCCTCCAACCGCCGGCCAATATGACGGTCCTCGATAGAACCACCAACACAAAGAGATCGCCACGAGCAAGGATTCCCCGCCAAGAGCCAGAATCGTTAACTCGCGACCACGCATAAATCTATTGAACCTAAAAAGCTTTTGTGCTGTCGAGTAGTAAGGTCACCGGACCATCGTTAATGGAATCAACCTCCATCATCGCTTGAAACACACCGGTTTCAACAGGAAGTCCATCCCGACGCAGCCCGGCAACAACCGCTTCATACCGCAGGCGAGCAGTCTCTGGGTCGGACGCATTCGCATAGGAGGGTCGTCGTCCTCGACGGCAATCTCCATAGAGCGTAAATTGGGAAACAACAAGAACGCTACCACCCACATCCTTCACAGACAGATTCATCGTCCCATCGCCATCAGCAAACAATCGAAGGTGCAGTATTTTGTCAACAATATACGCAACATCCTTGTCGCCATCAGCGCGTCCGATACCAACAAGCACGAGAAGTCCACGCTGTATGGAACCCACCGTGCATCCATGCACGGTTACCGCCGCAGAACATACGCGCTGAACAACAGCCCGCATCACGATACAGCGCCGACCGGCATCTCAACTTGCGTCCGAAGTTCGGCAAGAGGGTTCAAACGGGTATCGAGTAAATGACGAGGTGCGACATTACCAAGGGCTTTCATCATGGACTGCTTAACACCGGGGTGCTCTCGCTCAAGTTCCAGCAACCATCGTTTAATTCGCTGGCGTTTGAGACTCAAGTCACCACAAACCGGACAGCAACATCCAATCACCTCAAGTTGTCGCTCTCGCGTATACGCACGCGCTTCGTCTTCAGACACGTACACGAGGGGACGAACCACCACATGACGCCGATCATCAGACACAAGTCGCGCCGGCATCGCTTTTAGTGATCCGGCAAAAAACAAATTCAGCAAAAGCGTTTCAACAAAATCATCAGAATGATGCCCAAGGGCAATCTTAGTCGCCCCAATATCCGAGGCTATACGATACAAGACACCTCGACGTAACCGAGCACACAACGAGCAGGGCGTCGCATCCGCATCAAGCACGTCATCCATAATCTCTCCGATAGACGTATGTTCAATACGATACTCCCAGCCGCGTTCCTCGCATGTCCGGGAGATGACATCGTGCTTGTAATCTGAATATCCCGAATCCACATTAACAGCCACCAACGAAAAGTTGATTGGCGCACGCCTCCGCAAAACATCTAATATCTCCATCAGCGCCCAGCTATCTTTACCGCCGGAAAGTCCGATCATTATGCGGTCGCCATCCTCAACGAGGTCAAAGGCTTTAATCGCACGAGTGGTTTTCCGTGCCACCTTAGCTTCTAGATTGCTTCGGTATCCCATCAGAGCATTATTCCGGAGTAACGTAGAAAGTCTATACAAGAAGTAGACGATCTACGGCTCGCTCCCAAGTCATGGTAGTCACTTGCTGCAGTCCAGCGACACCAAAAGATTCTGCGAGCATTGAATCCTCAGAAATACGCGCGAGTGCTATCGCCAGAGAATTCGCCGTAGGCTCAACAATCAGTCCATTTATTTCATTTCGTACCAGTTCGGTTGGACCACCACTATCAGTGCATGTAATAACGGCTTTCTGAGACGCAAAGGCTTCTACGGTAACGAGTCCATAGTCTTCTTCTATCGCAGGAACACAAACAGCGCGACAACATGCCAAGTGTTCAAGTAATTCTGCCTCGCCAACCTGACCTTTAAACGTGATGCGGTCCTCTAATCCGTAGTCTTTAGTTAATTTTGTCAACCACTCTCGAGATTCACCATCCCCTACAATGACACAACGAACCATCTTCGCAGGAGGTAACCGTAGGGCTTCAAGCACTAAGTGAATTCGCTTCAGCGGGGTCAACCGAGAAGCCACTAAGACATACTCTCCATATCGATCACACCGATACGGGCGAGGCGGTGGTGGTGGATGCAACACCTCTGCTGATAAACGGCCCCACCGAGCCAACCGTGCTTGAATCGTTTGGGACTGCGCATACACTTGGGTAACGCAGTCCTCTAACAAGTAACGGTCAACTACATGAATCAGCGCACGTCGAGTACTTTCTTTCGCTCTGGCTTGCCATGATAATGACTGCGAAAATCTCGGCCATTGGTCGTAATATTCCCGCATACGATGATTGATCCAACATACATGGCTCTCATGTCGAACCGCATAGCTCGGAAAGCGAAAACTGATAACCTGGTCAACAGATCGGCCGTCATGAGCCTGCCCTAAGTCCATCAACCACGTAGAAAGATACGCAGCCCCCTGTCGCCCAAATCGATTTTGAGGCGTAAGAACAACTGTCGCCTCGTGTCCAAACTCTTCAAGAGCAGTCACAAGGGCCTTTGCAATAACAAGATGCCCCCCGGCAGCAAATAGTGGATGCGATGTCACAACCGCGATGCGAGACACAACAGCAAGGATACTCTCACCACTGGGTTGAACAACAGAACCTACCGATCAGCCCGTGCCTACCACCCGTGCAGCGTTTGATCCCCCTCCTCTCCCAAGATCGAATTGATATTCACCGTGACACCGAGATACCGTGGGTCCGTGGACTCCGGATACAACAATCGAGGCACAAAGCCATCCTTGGCTTCGACAGACAGCAAATAAGACCATCCCCGACGGGAGTAGACACCTTCAGGCACAAGAGTCAACTGGGTTTCCACGCCGGCCTCAAGTTCGGCAACCTGTGTCTGTCCCCCCATACTTGCCCACACGGTATTCGGAACCGGTGATTCTAGTGTCAACGTAAATTCCAGAATTGGGGGACCACTGCGTACAACGATCTCTGTTCGTTGTCCGGCATTCACCCAAATACCAGGCGGCTCCGGCGTGTGTCCATTGCGGTCTAAGAAATACAATAAAACCGGTGGGTCCCCGAACGGGAGCCTCGCGCGGGGTGGCCGTGTAAGATTTGCCGGCAAATCATTCACCATCGTTAGTTCAACGGGCAACGCACGTAACATCCCTCGTTCAACAGCTAAGAATGGTTGGTCTGCCGAAATGAATGGGTTCATGAGGATATGTGCAGTAAACAGAGCTCCACCCAACCACGCTACCGCCGTCGCTACGCCTCCCACCAACGTCGGTGTAAGAAAAAAGAACGCGGGATAATACCCAAGATAGTACCGATTCCCAGCAGGACCACCTCCCCCTGACCATGTGTAGGGCATGTAAATCGCCAAGAAAAGTGCTCCGGCAATAGCCGTTCCTACAATCACCCAACGCCACAAATTCCATTCTGCATTTCGCTTCAGGAAGAGACCAAGCGCCACGAGCCCAGGAAAAAAGTAGGGAAGAAATCCAAAGTGCCTGCCGAACAAAAAATAGACCAAGTTGTAACCAAGTAATTGAACAAATTCAACGAATCCCAAGGACTCTTCAACAACAAACTCATTCGTCGTCATGCCAATACCAAGAGCATCAAACGTCGCAGATGGCTGTTCGAAGGGAAACGTCCCAAAGAAAATCTTACGGTCACCACCTTGAAACACAAACAGCAGCTCCATAAAACGGAGATCAGTGTCCAATTCCCCCATAACCAGCGCGGTCATGAGCAACCCCGTAAGACCAACAGCCCCACATACGATCCCCATCTCGAACCCCGCACGGATCCGCCCTCGCGACCACGCAAGAAGCACAGGCGGTGCCAGCAGCAGCACATTTGTTGGTTTAGAAAAAATCGCCACTCCCAACAACATAGCTCCCGCAATGTCAGTCCACCGCCCACGTAAACGCCCACCCAAAAAATTGTCATCCGGAGGCGCAACCTCTTTATAAAACCAAAGGAAGTAGGCATAAAAAACAAGCGCTGTGTGGAACAGATCTGATGTCAGATACACTGCATAGAGAGGAACGATAGTCGCCGCAAGGAAACCCAGCGTGTATGTGAGCGCAAGCCACTCTGACGCTCGAACTAAAAGAAACCGATACCCAAGAAACAACATACCGGCAAATAGTGTGAGGTGAAACACCCACATACCATTAAGACCTAGCAACCAGACATACGGTGCCGCAGCCACGGAATACGCGAACGCTTTTCCAAAATAGAGGCGGTCATTTCGCCCATCCCCACCACGCTTGAGATGAATACCTTCTGGCCCTCGATGGTACACATGGTAAAAACGTTCGATGTCGCGTGGTTCATAGACCAGATCGCGGTCATGCGCCACGCTCAACGCCATGGCGACATAGGTAGCCTCGTCCCCTTTCAAACCGTACGCCGTACGACCCACATCAACC
>CAYFJM010000164.1:0-5005 GCA_964343415.1 uncultured Vicinamibacteraceae bacterium
CGTATTAGTGTTACCCGTCAAGAAGAACCAGCCATATCACTCACACTCGGCTACCTCGGACAATTAGATCCGACCTTCTGCCGTAAACGAGGTCTGCCTGCCGCAGGAGATGACCTCTATGCCGCTGAGCTTGACCTTGGTGTTGCCGCTGCAGTGGCAACCGACCGTCGACGGATGATCGCACAACCTCTGCCTCGTCACCCGTCAGTGCTCCGTGATATTGCTATTGTCGTCAACTCCGCCTTGCCCGCCGCCACCGTTCGTGACACGATCCGCCAAGCTGGACCTGCGACATTGTTGAGTATTCGAGAATTTGATCGTTACGAAGGTGAGAATGTTACCGCTGGTTGTATCAGTCTCGCCTTCAGACTTACGTTTCGTGCTTCCGATCGAACCCTTACCGACACTGAGGTTCAACAATCGATGGACAGTATCGTGGCTGCACTGCAAACTACTCACGGCGCGGTACTCCGATAAATTATTCTTATGCTAATGAGCAGGAGTCGTTTTATATGGTTAACACTGTTCAATCACTTGACATGGCTACACTTGACCGCTTGGCAGAAAAAGTCTCAGCACTCGTTCAACTGCTTGAGCAAACACGGAATGAGTTAGCCGAAACAAGCGAAAACAATGTCCATCTATCTAATGAACTCGAAGCCTTGCAGGGACAATTTTCCCAATCGAAAGACGATGGCCTGGAAATACAAACGCTGCTTGATGAACGAGAACAAATACGTGTACGTGTCACAGAAATACTTGAGCAACTTGAATCACTAGACCTGTAAACACTACCTAGGTTTTTTTCTGATCTAAGGTTCAACGTGACGACCGATCATAAAGATGTCATCCAAGTCGAAATTCTCGGCCAGCAGTATCCAATCAAAAGTCAGCTTGACTCTGACTACGTTTCAGAACTTGCTTCGTACGTGCATCACAAAATGATCGCCGCCTCGGATCGCTCTCCAGCAGCTGACTCCGCCCGGGTTGCCGTTCTCGCGGCACTGAATATTGCAGATGAATATTTTCGTTGCCGTGACGGACAAATGACCGATGACAAGATCGTGAAACGGCGCGTTCTCGAACTTGTTGAAAAACTCGACAGCGCAATCGAAGACGCGAACAATAGCAGCAGTGATTAGGCGAGAGTCTTACCAGACTTGCTAGTCCGTTGTGCCCCTCGATCACTCACAACAAGTCAGCACAAATGTTGGGACCATTCCCAAAATAGTTTAAAATGCCGGTGTATACACGGTTTGAGTTCCCTGCAGTGCAAGTGATGGTTTGGAGGCTCGTTTGAGCCATTGTTGTATCGAAGTGAGTCACGGAGTTCTGCTGTGAGCATGCCTCTGAGAGAGGAAGCCTAGAGGCAGAGCTAACCACAGTGACTCCACCTGCTAAAGCAGGTTCATGCGACCTCCCCACACGGTAATCGCGGGGGTTTTTTGAAGCCACACTTTTCTTTCGGTTCGGAACCAACTAACCAAAGATGGCCGTGCGATTGGTTACGAACATCTCGCTAGCCGTTAATATTTGATCTGCCGGCTATGTCAGATAACATCAGCGAACTCGGGGAACACGGCCTTATCGAGCGTATCCGGAGTCGTGTACCCTCGGCACCAAACAATGTAATTCTTGGCATCGGTGACGACGCAGCTGTTATCGATAATGAACGTGGCCAGGTGTTCGTTGTTTCAACCGATGCGCTGGTTGAAGGAACGCATTTTACTCGCCAATTTAACTCAGCGGCCGACATCGGTCATAAGGCGCTTGCTGTCAACCTCAGTGATCTCGCTGCGATGGGAGCCCAACCGCACCACGCACTGTTATCACTAATTCTTCCTCAGGCGACAACCACCCGGGATGTCGATGACCTCGTCGATGGTTTTCTCACATTGGCTTCGACCTATTCAGTCGCCCTCATTGGGGGTAATATCAGCGCAATCATTTCTCCCTCGCCAAGTGCACTTGTCATCGATGTCACAGTCATTGGCAGTGTAAAAAAACGAAGGATTCTGACACGATCGCGTGCGCGACCAGGAGATATCATCTTCGTCAGCGGTGCGATTGGTACTGCGGCAGCTGGACTGGCTTCTCTGCAAACAACTTACAAACAGAAAATCATCGTCGACGGAAACGAGCTCGCTATTCCCGTCTGTCAACAGCACTTTCAAAGACCGAGCCCTAGGGTAGCGTTAGGCCTTGCGCTGAGTAGGAACCGAGCAGCCCATGCATGTATCGATTTAAGCGATGGCTTTGGCGATGCGATACATCAACTCACCTCCGCAAGTGAAGTTGGCGCCTGCATAGAAGCGGAAGCTCTGCCGATTATTCCAGAAGCTCAGAACTGGTTCGCCAGGCAGGACAAAGACCCACTCATTGAATCGATCTCGGGAGGAGAAGACTACGAATTGGTTTTTACTGCACCTCCGTCTTTCCGTGGACGTCTTGCACACGTCAAACGTCAGGTCAAGAATATCGCAATCACAGCAGTCGGCGTAATCACCAAAGAACGCCAAGTCCTCCTGCGAAGAAACGGTGTTTCCACGTCACTACCGAATGGGTTTGAACATTTTTCAGAACTGAATAGATTCTAAATCGTCATTCTGGGCTTCGTGACACTCATCGAAGCGAACCGAGCGCGTCTAGGCATCATATGACCCATCGCTCGTCGGCACATGAGTAATAAATATCCCAGTTCAGCCTGCTGCCGGAGACTCGGACAAGTTCGTCAAGTCAATGGATAATTGTTCTTGATCGCGGTACTGCAGTTGATACAGAGTGTGGTACAAACCACGCTGCGAAAGTAGTTCTTGGTGGTTTCCAATTTCCCGAAGCTCCCCTTTATGAAACACCAAGATTTTGTCCATATCCTGCACCGTCGACAGCCGGTGAGCAATAGCAATCGTTGTTCGATCGTTCATTAATGTGCGAAGTGCATCCTGAATGAGGTGTTCCGTCTCTGTATCGACGCTCGATGTCGCCTCATCAAGAAGCAACACATCGGGAGCAAACGCCAGAGCTCTGGCAAAAGACAGCAATTGTTTCTGTCCGGTAGACAATGTCGTGCCCCGCTCAGCTACTTCTCCATCAAATCCGTGCGGAATCCTTTCAATAAAGCGATCCGCTCGTACGCTGGCCGCAGCGGCACGGACTTGCTCCTCTCCAATTTCTTTGTGACCAAGCCCGATGTTGTCTCGGATTGTGCCAGAAAAAAGATAGACATCCTGCAGCACCAATCCAAACTGTTTCCTGAGATCGTCTAATTTCATCTCTCGAATATCGACGCCGTCAATCGTAATGCACCCTCGATTGACATCATAGAAACGCATCAGCAAATTGATCAGCGTCGTTTTACCAGCTCCACTCGCACCAACAACACCCACTCGTTCGCCAGGAGATACCTCGAAGGACACATCCCGCAAAACAAAATCATCGCCTTGATAGGCAAACCACACGCGATCAAACCGAATGCGCCCTCCACCTTGCACGACTGACGATGCAGCCTTGCGGGGTGAGTTCACACGCGGCGGAGTGTCGAGTAAATCAAAAATTCGTTCGGACGACGCCATAGCGGACTGCATAACGTTAAATTTCTCTGAAAGATCACTAATCGGCTTGAAGAATCGCTGTGAGTATTGCAAGAACGCCACAAGCGCACCAAGCTCAACCGTCCCTTGAACGACACGACCACCTCCGTACCAAATCAGTAATGCAGTCGCTACTGATCCCAACAACTCAACAGCTGGATAAAACGTCGCATAATAAAAAATTGATGCGACATGCGCATCACGGTGTCTGCTATTGATGTGGTCGAATTGATCGTGATTTATCCGCTCTCGTCCAAACACCTGCACCGTTGCCATTCCAGTAATGTTTTCTTGTAAGAAAGCATTAATTTTTGCAATCCAGCCGCGCACCTGACGGTAAGAATCGCGTGCATTACGACGAAACCAATGAGTAATCCAGGCGATGAAAGGCAATACCGAAAAAGCAACCAGGGCTAACCGCCAGTCCATGACAATAAGCACGACCATAATTCCTGCCAGCGTGAACACATCGCGAAATACGGATATAACACCCGACGAAAAAAGGTCGTTCAGGGTGTCAACATCCGTTGTCACTCGTGTCATTAAACGTCCGACTGGATTCCGATCATAAAAACGAACGTCTAGGCGCTGCAGATGTCGGTAGATCTCCATTCGTAGATCGAACATGATGCGCTGCCCCATCATCTGCATCGTGTACGTCTGGAGGTACTCCAGAACAAAGGAACCTACAAGCACAACAAGAAACGTAAACGCAATACGATCGAGTCCTTCGAGATCCCCGGTCGTAATATGGTCATCAATAGCCAGCTTTGTTAAATACGGTTGCGCCAACTGCAGTACTGAGTAACCAATAATGCTCACAAGAGCTATCGCAACCGCGCGGCGGTGCGGCCGCAAATAGCTGAGCAGTCTCCGCATCAAGCGTGCGTCATAGGCCTTCCCGAGCACTTCTTCGTGTTGGTCACTCACGATGCTTCCAAGGCCTGCTGAAGTAATTGTTTACGATGAAGACTACTGTAGAGGCCATCGATAGCAACCAACTGGTCATGTGTGCCACGTTCCACGACACACCCATCATCCAGAACAAGAATGAGGTCAGCAGTACGAATCGTCGAGATCCGATGCGCCACCACAATTGACGTACGATCATGCATTACACTGCGCAACCCAGAGAGAATGTCCTCTTCTGTTTGTGTATCAACCGCCGATAACGCATCATCAAGAATCAATATTCGAGGATCGGTAAGTAATGCCCGCGCAATTGCCGTACGTTGTTTCTGTCCACCCGAGAGAGTGATTCCTCGCTCGCCAACTGCAGTGTCATAACCTTTTGGAAATTGTTCAATGTCTGACTCTAATCGTGAAAGACGGGCCACTGCTTCCACAGTCTTGTCCTCGACGGCTGAAAGCGCCCCAAATGAGATGTTTTCGCGCATGGTGTCCGAAAACAAGAA
>CAYFJM010000165.1:0-4994 GCA_964343415.1 uncultured Vicinamibacteraceae bacterium
AGAGTAGTTCTCGGTCGATGCGAATGAAATGAATAGTCGAATTTCTGATGAAGAGGTTTCGAGAATGTCAAATAGTGAAGAAGTGTTGATCGCCTGGACGACTATCCCAACGTCGATGGATGGCAGTGCTTTTGCACGCACATTGGTTGAGGACGGCCTTGCCGCCTGCGTGAGTCTGTATCCGAAGGGGTACTCTACCTACACTTGGACGGGAAAGACGGTGGTTGAAGCAGAGTCGGCCGTTATGATCAAGACAACACGACTCCGCGTGGACTCTCTTGAACATCGTATTCTCGAACTCCACGACCATGATGTGCCCGAATTCATCGTGACGAATGTTACAGATGGATATCCGCCCTATCTTGATTGGGTGAGACGGGCAGTTAATGAGGTGGGACCTGAATGACAGATCGGAGAACAGTCGTACGAACTCGATCGAAGACCGTTGCCAATGCCGTGGTTCGATTGTTGCAGCGACATGGAATAGCGGTGGAGACGAGCCCTAGGTTTGTGGGTGGAATTCTTTCCGGTAGCCGCTTCAACGACATTTCAGTGTTGGTGGGTTCGGAGAATGAGGCACAGGCCCGTGAGTTGCTTCTGAATCGGAATGATGAGATTCAGGCGCACTTATCGCGAGTGGACGAGGATTATGGGGAACTAGAGAGAAAACTGTCTTATGTCTTTCGGGATCGAACCATTCTTGAGCAGGCATTAACACACCGATCAAGAGCCCAAGAGGAAGATGGTTTTCTGGTTGAAGACAATGAAACGCTGGAATTTTTGGGCGATGCGGTTTTGGGAGTTGTAATCGCCGATTACCTCTATCGTGAGTATCCGGACTATGACGAGGGACAAAAATCAAAATTAAAGGCTCATTTGGTGTCATCGGCAAAACTCGCGGAAATCGGAACGAATTTAGCGCTCGGTGATTATTTACTGCTTGGACGCAGCGAGTTGAAGTCGGGAGGGCGTCGCAAACCGTCGCTGCTTGAGAACGCGGTGGAGGCCATTATTGCCGCAGTCTATCTTGATGGAGGGCATCAAGCGTCGGTCGATTGTGTTCAACATTTATTCGCAGGCGACCTGGGACGAGTGCGTAAAGGTGGCACTGCATTCATCGGGAATAAAGACTTCAAATCGGCATTACAGGAGTTGCTACAGGCTAAGGGGCGCCCATTACCGGAGTACCAACTCGCAAATACGACCGGGCCTGAACACGACAAGGCATTTACGATTGAACTACATCTCGACGGAGATGTTTTCAGTATTGGAAAAGGTCGAAGTAAGAAAGAAGCGGAGCAGTGCGCGGCGGAAAAAGCGTTGACGGTGTTACGAAACGGCGGATAGTTGTTCTGTCGCTGTGCTAATCGTACTCGATTAGATCGAGCGGCCTAGACGCATTCTGCATCATGCCGGATGGACTCGGCGGTGTTTGACTCGCCACGACCACCTCTTCACTCTCTTCAAGAAATGGTAATCGTTGGACCGCGTATTCTTGAACTTCACGAGCGAGGTCCGTTTCTGTCGGTGGATTAGTCTGGCCGTGTAGCCGAACCCACAGCCTGAGAATTGGATCAGTGTAGCTATAACGCTTCTGGCGTACTTGTACTAAGTCGACATCTTCCAGCCAGGTAAGATAATCCTTAGTCGAGCCGGGCGTTCTGCCAAGTTTGGTGGCGATTTCAGTAAGAGTCTGTGGCTCGTCGTGCGAGAGAATGGCTAAGATCCCTTTCAAGGATCCGTATCCACGCGCACGATGGAGCCTGAGTTCATACGAAAATCGACAGCGCCACCACAGATTGGTTCCGACTGCCATTTGTCCGGTTAGCGCACTAACCGGATCTCCACCGCTTGCACCATTGGTTGCTGCGAGGCTTGACGAAAGTAGATTGACGTAAGCTGCGCAGCCATCAGTGAGTGCGTGCAGCATGCGACCAATATCATTGCGTTCGTCTGCCGTTTGTCCGACGCCATGTCGATCGAGTGCGGAAATAGCTTCAGCGGCGGTTAGTGGCGGGAGTTGTATGACTTCAAACCGCTCAGACAAATCTTTGAGAATACGCAATGTTCGGTTGACAAACCTACTTGTAAGAACGAAGCGGTTCGGACTGGTTGCCAGCGACTCGAAAAATTCGCGCATGACACCACGAAGCCCGGGAAAACTTTCCAGAGTTCGAATATCCAATACTTCGTCGATGAGGAACGTCGGTGGTGTGCCGTTTGTACGATGGTTGTAATTGATGAACTCGAGTAACGCGCTAAATGACGCGCGTGGAGTCTGTCGCCCAGTCGGATGGGAACTGCTGTTGTTCTGCAAAACATAGTCAGAGCCATCCGTGACGGCCTGTAAGAGTCCTTCTGGGGTTAGAGCAACATTTTCTGCGTTGATATACTGGCAGTCGTCAATGCCGAAACTGTCCTGAGTGCGTTGTAGTAGTGTCGAGCGCCCTGAGCCGCATCCACCAATTAGTACAGGGATACGGGCGGGCGCTGTATCAAGCGCCGCTCGAATACGTTGTTCTACATGTTGTCGTTCTGGTAGCACGTAAATATCTCAATTCGTTCTATTCGTCGACGAAGACCCTGACCTTAAGGAAGCAACGACTAGTTGTCAATCAGAACGCCGCCATCCGATAGATTTTTTGCATTGACAAACGTGCAACGTACAGATCCGTAGGCCTGTTGACGTCTATTCCTGACTTAGGCATCTGGTATCATCGATGGTTCGCGCTTATGGTGAATAGAAATTCAGGGCACCTAGCCGTACTCGGTGCGCAGTGGGGTGACGAGGGTAAAGGGAAGATCGTAGATCTTCTCGCACCAGTCTTTCACATTGTGGCGAGAGCGCAGGGTGGACACAATGCCGGCCATACTGTCTTTGTCAACGGCAAAGAGACAATCTTGCATCTCATTCCGTCTGGAATTTTGCATGCAGGTGTAACGTGTGTGATCGGGAATGGGGTGGTCGTCGATGCCACGGCGCTGTTTGCTGAGATCGACCAGCTAGCTGAGCAAGGCATCGATACGACTGGACGTCTTTTCGTTAGCGATCGGGCGCATTTGATTTTACCGTATCACCGAGATATTGAGGCTGTCTCTGAAGCACGCCTTGGTCGTCAGGCAATTGGGACGACGTCACGAGGAATAGGTCCTAGCTATGAGGACAAAGTGGGGCGAAGAGGCATTCGTATCGCGGATTTGGCCGGGGGCCGTACATCGGAACGACTGAGCTCGCTGCTTGACTCAGCCGTTGTGGCGCGAAATTTAGCGGTCGGAACGGACGTGATGTCTGCTGAGAGTCTTCGTGACGAATTGTTGGAACTGTGGGAGAGGCTGGCTCCTATGGTCACTGATACCGCGACGCTTCTGCACACCGCGCTCTCGGCCGATAAAAAGGTGTTATTCGAAGGGGCGCAGGGCTCGATGCTGGATATCGACCACGGCACGTTCCCGTACGTAACGTCCTCAAATTCGACGATTGGTGGAATGTGTACAGGGCTTGGCGTGGGGCCGCACGCAATAGAGGCGGTCTTGGGGATTGTTAAGGCCTACACCACACGGGTTGGCTCGGGCCCGCTTCCGACGGAACTCATTGATTCAAGCGGAGATCGACTGAGGGAAAGTGGTAAAGAGTATGGGGCCTCGACTGGTCGTCCGAGACGATGCGGTTGGTTCGACGCGGTTGCAGTTCGATATGCCGTCCAGGTTAATGGCATCGATGCTCTTGCATTGACGAAACTCGACATTCTTGATGATCAGCCTGAACTACCTGTGTGCACAGGTTATCGTTGTGGCGACACAGTGTTGACGACGCCGCCGGGAAGTATTGAGGATCTGGCACGCTGTCGCCCAGAATATGAGGTCCTTCCGGGTTGGGCCGGCAGTGGTAGATGTGCCGGAGTACGGCGCGAAGCAGACTTACCAGCAAGGGCGAGAGCTTACATCGTCCGACTTGAAGAGCTTACCGGTGCGCCGGCGGCAATTATTTCGACAGGTCCCGATCGGAACGATACGATCGTGCGGGAGTCCGGAATCGCAACACGGTGGCTCAGGTAGCGTTTCTGTCGTAGTTGGTAATTGTATTTCCATTCACGAAACAATTTATTGAAGCTGGCTGGTCGTCTCGACCGGTATGATTTGAATTGCACTTTTCAGTTAACCGACGGGGAATTGCTCTCTTTCGGTAAGCGAGTCGAGGAGGCATGGTGACACAAAGGTTTACGCGGTTACGTGCATTTGGGGTAGCTCTTGGCGTATCGATAGTGGGTGTGTCCTGTACGCTGGGATCCCGTCAACCGAGCATCGAGGATGCGGAGGACTTTGTAAGCACCGCGGAAAGTCAGCTCATGCGGTTATGGATGCAGGCTGGACAGGCAGCTTGGATTCAACAGAATTTTATTACGACGGACACAAATGCGATGGCGGCAACGGCGAACGCCGCCGTAATGGCGGCAACCACAGAACTTGCGACCGAGGCAGCTCAATTCAATTCAATCGAGTTGCCCGAGGTTCTGAATAGGAAACTGATGTTATTGAAGACGTCGCTTTCGGCCGTGGCGCCGGCGGACCCTGTCTTGCAACAAGAATTAGCAGAGATTCTTGCGGGCATGGAGGCGGCCTACGGCCAGGGCGAATACTGCAATGGACAGGAATGCTTGGATTTGCCACAGATGGAGGGCATCCTCGCCGAAAGTCGGGAGACGGATGAATTATTGGACGCCTGGAGTGGATGGCGGTCCGTTTCGCCGGCGTTACGCGATGATTACCAGCGCTTCGAAAGAATCGTCGAGAAGGCGCGCAATCAGAACACGATGATCCAGATGGGCTACATGTTCCGCAAGCACGATGGGTTCGAGCGTATTGCAGAATGGGTGCTATCAGGATTCCTCGGTCACATATTCCAAGTTCGAGCACACATGTCGACCAACGTGCCAGAGAAAAACCCGGAGGGAACTCAAACTGGTCGAGAGGGTTATGCCCACTTCAAAGGTGGA
>CAYFJM010000166.1:0-4987 GCA_964343415.1 uncultured Vicinamibacteraceae bacterium
AAAGCACTGACAGAGCCTCTGCCACCACTTCAATCTGATGGGCCTTTAACGCCAAGAGCACAACGTCCTGCGGACCAAGGTCAAGAATATTGTCCGTGGCGGTCAAATTCGTGGCCACAAGTTCTTGATCCGCCTCAATCAATTTCAGACCGTGGGCGCGGATGGCAGCAAGATGCGGGCCCCGGGCAATCACTGATACGTCATGCCCAGCCTGAGCAATGCGAACGGCCATATAGCCACCGATTGCTCCAGCCCCAACAACACAAACCTTCATTTAGCAATCCTTTTAGGACGTTCAATGTGACTACCTAATCGAAAATCGATTAGGTAGCCTGATTGGCATAGAAACACAGAGCCGTCATTGCCTTGAACAGAAACAAGCCCACACACCGCGACAAAAAGAACGATGGCTATTTGCTACCGGTCAGTGCTTCACGCTCCTCGGCGCGATGGCCAGCAAGAATCCCATCCATTCCGATGTTTCCCTCATGACACGCGTACTCATAGACCGCGTCCGTTGTACCCATCAATGGAATCATGACCGTCCATGGCTTCGTATAGGTCGTGGGATCATCAATTGTTACTTCATAGTTGAGCGTTTGCGGACCAACACGCGTGAACCGTTCAGTCACTGTCATATTTTCAGATGTATTACCCCTGAACGTCGCGTGTGAATTGTAATTTGTCGTTGTTACGACAAGGGTGTCACCATCCCAATAGCCGCGTGAATCGCCATGCCATAACCGGACGTCAGCATTCAGCGGGGGTGTCCCATCGAGCGGAATGATTCGCGCATCGTGGTTCATCTCCATATACACCACAACATGGTCTTTACTTTGAAATAGCTGGTAGTAACTGTTGTAGCCAGCCCCAAGCCTTGGGTGCCCGTACGTAACACACCGCTCACTGAGTGGTCGATCCGTGTAGGTATCGGCCGGGTGCAGACGGCGATAGTCACGAATCATCTTGGCACGCGCCTGTCCTGATGAAGTCATGGCCGGAATACGCCCATCCGGCGGATCAACAACCAGCGATGTTCGGTTGTTGAAATCTCGATCAGCAATCCAAAATTGATTGTAGTTTCCCGTTGTGGGGTCGTACGATCCGGCCTTCGTTCTTTCAATGGCCGCTAAAACCAGCTGGTCGCCAAACAACGCATCACCATCGTCAACCGCTTCGGTTGCAGCCACCTGCAAGGCAGCAAGTTCTTCTTCTGTCAGCGTGTCCTTACCAGCCCATTCCTCCGGCCGTTCAAGCGGAGTGGCATTATTGTTCGCCCAGACCCCTTGCAAATCTGGATGACCGTCAGCCGTGCGAGGCAATGTCCAGTTATTATCCTGGGCGGCCATGTCGACCGGCATCACTAACAGTGTCAGCGCGAAAACGCCGAGCAACATGACAAATCGTGACCTCATCTGAGATTCTCCTAACTGCGACGAAAACGCGTTGCGCCAGAGCGAACATGTAAATTGTAACGGCCCAAGGCCCTGTGACGCTACTCTAATGCGCAAACAACGGACGATGTGACTCGCTCACTGCCTTAATCCCAGCGCGGTGCTCCTCAAGCAGATAACCCGTAAGGATCAGTGTGTCTGCCGCGCGCATCGTCTTTTCAAGATAGCCATTAAAATCAGCGTACCGCTCTTCGATTGACCGCCGCGGGTCTCCACTGGCAACACGGTCACGCTCTGTTTTCGGGAACTCGAGATATCCACCAGCTAACCCAAGTAGCGCCTCAGGAACACCGATATCAGGATTCCTCAAGTTCCAACCTGTATAGGTGGCAACCGGGACCGAGACGGCCGGCATGCGCAGTACACCTCGTTCATTATTATCAGCATCAAGAACAGGCACCAGAACTCCGTATCGACTCTCAGTCCGTTTTGGCGGGTGGTGGTCGATTCTGCGAGTCTCGGCAAAATCAGAACCGTAGTCGACAGGTTCTGGTTGCTGGATCGTCGTCGGGTAGTTCACGCCGGGTAACGCTGTCCACCCTGTTTTCTGGGCCTCCCATTCAACGAGTGTCCCGGCACCAATAGTCGGATAAACGCTCCGAGGGGGCGGCGTGCCATCCGTAATCCATTTATCCATTGATACGAACAGGGTTTCAAGAAATGGCTGATACACGTTCGGATTAGGAGGGAGTTGTCCTCGTTCGGACGGACGACTGGATGGTCCATGCTGTGATCCGCCAAAGACATAGACACGCACGTCATCAGGCATTACAGTATCCCGCTTTCCGGTTGGGTCGGTAAGGACAAGTGACGCGGACCGGTGCCAATACTCTGACGTCGTATCAAGATGCATCACCTTGGGTGCCGTACCATCCGCACGACTACGTCGAAGGAGACTGTCCGTTTGATTCGTAAATGGGTCTGTTTCTTCTCCATAAGTAAACGGAAACACGTCCACCGGATACAAATGCCCGGTATGCTCATTCGCCGTGCGGGTAGGAGACGCAAAACGATGATTGAAAAACCCTTGCCCTCCACCAGAAATAACGGGCATGACTCCCTCAAATACCTGCCGCCCCTGCTCATCCGTATTAAAACCTTCATACAGAAACATTCGTAGCGCCCGACCGCTTTGCGAACGCCCTTCACCTATGACACGACTCGCCAAAGGCTGACCATTACTATCACGCAAGGGATTCAAGGCAGAACCGTCGTGTTTTAGAAAAGATACAAAATCGCGAATAGCTGCAAAGCCAGTGCCCTGCACAACAGAACCCCGTGCCTCGTAAATCAAGTCATACAAAAACCCCGGTTCAAAACCGCTCGGCATTTCGATCACTGCCTCAATAAGTCCACTACCCTCTTCCTGCGGCCCTTTGGCCAGTAAGAATTCCCAGTGGTCACGCGGAATCAACTCGGCCGTATCGCGCTCGCGACGACGTTTCATTAATTCTGCCTTCGGCAAGGAATCGATCACGGGTTCGAACGCAAGGGCCCCTCGACTCGCGAGCGGTAATCGATTTGTTGGTGCATCCGTTGTTAGTTCCGCGCGGACCATCCCAACTATCGGCACACCGTCTTCTCCAAGTGCCACTGGCGCTTCAATACGCAGCAATTGATCGTCGACAGGCACTTCCGCAATCCAGCCACTCGACACGGTCACATACCCATGCCGCAAAAAAAATGGCTGCATCCCCCACAGACGCCTCCCACGATTGTTGATGTCATAAAGCACCGTGCGTTTAGCGAGACTCTTATCTACGGGTGCAATGATCTCAAAGTCCGCATAGAACTCAACAAGACCCTCGCCATTCGTCGCCGCACGCGAAAGATCAACAATCGACTTATTCGCTTCATGATTCGGGTCGAGAGCGTACACAACACGTCCGCGGATACGCTCATAGGGCCCGACCTTATCCGGCACATCTGCCGCAAACGGCGTGCGTGAGTCAACAATGACCTGAAGAACCTCAGCCCGTACGGGTACACTCACAGAAAAAATGACGAGTAGTAACAGCCACAAATAACGATATGTCATCAGTAATGCTTCCCTAGTTTGTTAAATCCACTAACGCTCCAGAGGATTGGAACGAAGTTGAAAATGAACGACTTTGCTCGGCGTTCCTTTTCCGGTTTCAGTATGAAATGGGGCGCGGGTACCATAGGTCGCCCAGAGACCTTTCCCCTTCCATCCACTGTTCGGATCATCGATACGACCATCCATCCATTTTGTGTAAAACCCAAGTGGGTACGGCACACGAAGAATCACCCACTCACCGTCCTTGAGCGCTAATAGACCTTCGGAGGCGTTCCCAGTATTAATAGGAATATTTTCTCCGAGACCTAATGTATTAAATTGATCAACCCACGTGTAATAACTACCCTCGGCACTACCTGAGTCAGTAAGTCCCTTAAACTGGGGAAGGGGTTCTTCATAGAGAGTCCAGCCCTCGGGACAGTGCCGGCCGGTCGCCTCAGGACCATTCAACGGTCCAGTGCATTTACTACGGTCAAAGCTGGCCATGTGTCCGCTAGCGAGTGGGGTCCAAACGACGCCATTCCGATCGATATCCATACCCCGAGGCGAATAACCCTGAACTGACGCGCGCGGTTCATCCCAAGGCACCTCAAAAACTTCGGTCAACGCTGTCGTCGACGGGTCACTCCCTGGCTCAAGACGCAAAATCGAACCTGGGAACCCAAGGGATGAGCCCCAAACTGTGCCGTCCGCCGGATTCACCGCAACACCATAAAACCCACTAGTTACACGATGATCTCGCTCAGGATCAATCGCTTCATCAGGCTCGGTATAGTCGTCTCGGCGACCATTGCCGTTCGTATCGAGAACGAGCGATGTCCAACCCTGCGAACGCTCCTCATCACCCGTTTCAAGAAACATTTTGGTATCGAGCCAACCAATGACTTGTCCGCCTCCACTTGTCCAAAGTGTGTTGTTGTCATCTTCAGCAAACACTAAGTGATGGGTACTGAAACACGTACCGATAAGCGTCATGTCCGCACTCGCTGGGTCCCAAACCGCCAGGTGACGGCCAGAACGATCAACCGGAAATGCACGAGCGGATGGATGCGTCGAACCTTCTTGACACATCGCTGGATTCTCCGGGCCACGCACACGCGATGTCAGCCAGACACGCCCGTCTTGATCAAGCATCGGATTATGAACGTTCGTTTGACTATTCCAGATTGCTTCATCACCCCAATAGGGCGATGGTGCCAATGGCGGACCAGCAGCAAGAGGCGTCTCAGGATCACGCACCGGAACAGGAATCTGCCGAGTTTCATGGCGAACAGGGTCAAGTACTGGAACGTAATCTGCACTGGCTTCCAGTGCACCGTAAATAGGACCATTTGCATTCACTGTGGGATCACGCTTGTCCGTGGCGATCTCATCATGAAGATATGCTTTCGGATCCGCCCAATCCCATTGCGTAATCACAACGTTTCGCTCGACCCCTTGCGGACGTCTCGGCACTTCAGGAAGTTCTCCCGCGACAATTCGGTCTGTCCAGTCT
>CAYFJM010000167.1:0-4985 GCA_964343415.1 uncultured Vicinamibacteraceae bacterium
GACTTTAATGCCACAAGATTGCACATCGTGCCGCTTGGAAACCAAAGAGCACCCTCTTTGCCTAACAACGCAGCAACACGGTCCTGCAGCAGACGAACGGTCGGGTCTTCACCTTTTTGTTCGTCACCGACCTCCGCAGCCATCATAGCCTTACGCATACCTGAAGTTGGCTGGGTTTCGGTATCACTAAATAATGTAACGACCTCTTCTCTCATAGACGAGCGTAGACTCCATTACCGTCGACGGTAACGGCTAAATGGTCGAGTGTGTGTTGTCGTTCACACTCCCTGCTGACAATACTGGTCTGTTACTGAGTAACCACATAACTGTGACAATTCACCGTCATCTGCTGAGCCACGGTCCGAATCGAGGCTAAATTGTTGAGCAGACTTGTAGCCCAAGTGGCTGTGCGCATCGTGTCCATGGCAGCACCCAGTCGCTCTGGTGTCGGAGCAATCATCCTGACATTGAGATGATTCCGAAATTCACCCGTCATAACCTGCGAAACAGAAAAACTGACATCTTGATGACCGGCTTCGTGCATACCAGTTTCCATTAACTCTAATTGCGACAGATACATGTCCGGCTGGTTAGTCGACACCGCGAGCACTAGCATTGAATACGTATCTCCAGCATTGATGGTCAAGTTCGTGGGTGTCCGCAAGGAACTCCAAAGGTCCCTAGCTTTAATCATCCGATGCGGGGCAATCTTTGCAATCTCTCGTGCCGGCACCGCGGAAGTCAGGTCCACTGCCATTAAACTCTCAAAATCTCTAGTGATGTTATAGAGGTAAAGATCCCCCTCTTCTTCCGCTCCGTATGTGGGAACACAAACGCCACCAGAAGTAGGCAGTTGACTATCTCGAACGATGATGGGCATCGAATTCTCAGCCCAGTCGAGATATCGCGCGACATCCGATGTATTGATGTGAAGAACTTGACTTACTGATGTTTGGCTTTGAGCCAGTGTCGGGACAAAAACAGCCATAACGACCATACAGGTAAGAACATTTCTCATGACATTCTCCTAAATTGGCTGCACTTAGCAGTCGCTAAACAACTCAGAACAACGCGGTCCAACTATTTGACTACCATGATAACCAATCATGAATAAACTTCGTGACCACAGAATAGGGAATAAAGTTTTGCCCTTCTCAATAAGACAAAGTAGGCTGCCGCAAGATGCCGGATCAGGTGAAGGCCGCACTCGTATTGGGTACCTCAATCATTATCGCCTCGATTGCCTACGCAAGACTCTCAAATTACTTCAGCCCGTGGGAATCATGTATGCGCTGGGAGGTCACAAGGTATGAAGAAGCGCAAACAGATCCTTCTCTTATCTACTCACTCGCCTTGACCAGTTGTCGAGATGTCGCACGGTAGTCGTCTGATACGTTTTTTCAATTGTCTTTGATGAGAAACTACTGACCGCTTCTGATCATCCACCACTATTTAGCCCTCTGCGGTGACTACAGACCCATGGCGTGCAACCCATTGCAAATCGAACGAGAAAAATTCAAAAAAGTAAAACACCTCGTGAAAGACAAACAAGCCGCAAAACATGGAAACAAGCCGGACGACGCCCCTATGAAAGAAGAAGACTTATGTGACCCCAAAATCAAGCGGTAAAGCTACCTAGGCGTCCAGAGAAAAACCTCCCAGTCCCGTAAGGGGTCAGGCCCACCTACTGCCGTATCCATCGGAAGACCAGTCTTGCCCGAATACAGTTCGAGCATCGGCAAACGATCATCTCCCAAAATCTCTGTGGCTCGCATTGCATACGTCGCATCACCGATACGTAGCCACCCATCAGTGTGTCCGTCTCTCACACGCTGGGCCCAATATCCCCCATCTGGACGGGTCGCGGTAATCACACCATCAAAAGTTCCAACGTACGAAAGGTAAATCACAAACGGCGGAAACCCACTCTGTTTCATAAGGAGGTTTTGTCCCACATCATTCACGGCACTAAAGTCATTCGGGGGAGGCGTGTCCGTTCCGCCAATGATCACACCAGGCGTACGCTGAAGGCCTTGATTGCCCGCGTAAGGAGCAGTGTACATCCAACTCATCACACCGATTAGGAATACCAACCCTAAGACCTTCAGCCTCCCATTCATCCTGCATCCTCCAAACTCGCTACCCAAGCGAAAAATATTTTGCCTTTGCTGCCTAGCCTACCGTGACGCTGACGGTGGTTCAACGACAAGGTTGACGAAATCTCGCGGCCCCTTTCAGTATGTGTGGAGTGTTGCCAACACTCCACAGACACAAACTAAGTAGAATTGTCTCAATAACTCAGTCGATGAACGTGCTGAAAACCTTGGAGGCACCTAGTGAAACGAATGACCGTTATCCCATTCCTCATATTTACCGTCTCAACGTCCTTGCAAGCCCAAACAGTGGAAGAAGAGATCGCTCGCGCCGTTATGGCTGCGCCTCCAGCACTGATGGCAGAAGCTGGCGTCGTTCGACTGGCTGATGACGGGAGTCATGAAGTGTTGAGAGAAAGCTCAAACGGGCTTGTCTGCTACGACCGGTCGAACGAACCTGGCCGAGACTTCAGCACCCAATGCACCAACGTCGGAAACCTCCGACGCGCCGGACAGAACCACGAAGTCAGAATGTCCTCTGGAAATGCCGAAGAGGCCAATGCCATGTTTTCATCTCAAGAAAATGATGGAAGCCGAGAACCACCTGAATTTGGCAGTGTCTGGTACACCTTAAACGGAGCTGATGAAGAGTCTGCAAGTGGTAATAGTGCGCACATCACTATCGCCGTACCGTTCGCTACCAGTGACACACTTGGGTTGCCCAGTGAGGGTAGTTATAGCCAAAGTGGTTCGTGGATCATGGAGGCTGGCACTTCCGCCGCACACATTATGATCCCCGGACGATAACAATTCTTAGAATCATCGAATCGCAATGACGATACATCTCGTTCTAGAAGCCCAATGAGAGGGTGATATGGCAACGACATGGTCCATCCAAGGTGACTACATGGAAGCCTGCAGTTGTGATTTATTGTGCCCGTGTCTTACGAGTAACATGGCCGAACCTGCTACTCACGATTACTGCAAAGCCGCCATGGCCTTTGACATTCAATCCGGCGATTTCGGCGCAACGCCTATGAACGGTGTACGTTTCGCACTGTTTCTCCAATCAAAAGCCATCATGGCAGACGGAGACCTTATCGTCGGTGTCGTGGTCGACTCTGACACCACGCATGAGCAACTTGAAGCGATCGGTGCCATTGTGAGTGCTGCCGGCGGAGGACCATTAGCAATGCTGGGTCCGCTCATTGGTGATTTTAAAGGGATCGAACGCCACCCCATTGAATTCCATAAGAACGGTAAGACTGTCAGTGTCAAAATCGAAGGTATCCTGGATCAAGAGGTCGTTGGCATCGACAGCGCAGTTGAGGAAGGTCAGTGCATTACTATCGACAATACAGTTCATCCAGCGAACAAACGATTGAATTTGGCCACCGCCACTAGAAATTTCATTAAAGCTTTCGGCATTGAATGGAATACTGATTCTCAGAAAACGAACGGACATTTTGCGCCATTCGACTGGAATGGAGAAGCCAATTAAGCCTCGCCAATCAGACAACAGAGCACTCTACTGAGCCGTAAGAAGCAATGACAGAAAGAAAAAGGTAGGCTTTACGGGCGAACCATGAAGGACGCCATCGCCAACTTCCTCGCAGAAAGCCAAGCGCGAGAATTAATGCTGTACCTACTCGGCAATGTCCCCGGGCTCCCCCCTATCGTTCAAACATTTCACATCGCCGGAATATGCATTGTCGTTGGCTCGATCGTCATGATCAACCTTCGTTTTCTCGGCATTGCGGTACCAAGCCAAAACATCACTGAAATGCTCGATCGGTTGATGCCATGGATGTGGTGGGCGCTTTTAGTGAATGTGCTTAGCGGACTGGTCTTCGTCATTGCCAGGCCTCTCCGCTACTTCTACAACCCCGTATTTCCCTACAAACTCGCGCTATTAATACCGGCCGTCATTTTGGCTTTTCTCGTTTATCGACTGAATAGGTCTGAACAAAAGTACTGGGAATCATCAGCTAGCCGACTCCGATACGGCCAGTTTCTCGCGGCTGTTTCTCTCGCACTCTGGGTTGGCGTAATCATTTCGGGTCGGTGGATCGCCTATTGGGATTACCTTCCTTTTTTCTATGAGTAGTCATTAAATGAACGAAGAATCGTCCGTCCCGTTCACAGAATTTTGGTCATGGCTACAGGCCTTGCCGCTTTCAGAGCATATTGGCTTTACCTGGTGGTTTCCGCTTCTTGAATCCATCCATGTTCTGGCCATCGGTCTCGTCGTCGGAACAATTTTGATGGTCGACCTACGCTTGCTCGGTCTGGCGGCTACCCGATATCCGGCCAGTCGTATCACACTGGAACTTGTACCGTGGACCTGGCTGGGATTCGTCGTCGCTTTTATTACCGGGTTCGGACTATTTATGGCAGGAGCAACGAGATACGTCGAGAACCCGGCGTTCCAAATCAAATTCATGCTGCTCCCTCTTGCAGCACTCAACATGGCGTGGTTTCAATTTCGAACTATGCGAACGATTTCGTCTTGGGATGATGCAACTGTCCCACCAGCAACAGCTAAACTCGCTGGTGCAACGTCACTACTTCTATGGATAGGCGTGCTCTTAGCGGGTCGCTGGACTGGACACTTGCTTTAGTAGGCTACACGAACTGCCGAATGATAACGAGCAGTCCTGCACCGGCGGCCACTGAAAGTACAGCCGGTCTGACATAACCTCGATCAACGTACACGGCAGTCCATTTCGACAAGACAAACCCCATCAACACACTGGGAAGCATCACTAGTGTGAGTTGGATTTCGTATGCATCAAAACGGCCGACGTACCACAGTGCTCCAAGCGACAGAATGGTACCCAACAAGAAAAACCCAGACATCGTGCTGCGAATACGCGCACCTGCAGCATGCTG
>CAYFJM010000168.1:0-4966 GCA_964343415.1 uncultured Vicinamibacteraceae bacterium
AGTTCAGCGAGTATTCCGGACGAAGCCCGTGAGGCAGCACGTGCAGCGGTGCAGGACACAGTCGGTGTTATCTTGGCTGGCGCTGTCGAACCGGCGGCAAAAATCGTCCAGCGTGTATTACAGGTAGAAGGCGCGGTGGCGACGCCGCCGTCAAAAATTGGACGAAGTCATATTCTTGGATCAGGTCATTCTTGTGGTCCATCATCGGCAGCACTGGTGAATGGAACTGCGGCGCATGCCCTTGATTTTGACGATATGTGTTGGGTAACGCTTGCCCATCCGAGCACTCCGCTTGTTGCGGCGGGACTAGCTGTTGGTGAATCTGTTGAGGTTTCCGGTCGAACATTACTCGATTCGTATGTGGTTGGATTTGAAGTCGAGGCTGTCCTTGGTGCTGTTATGAATCCGTCGCACTACGAGCACGGATGGCATTGTACTTCGACGATCGGTACTATCGGTGCAGCCGCTACTGCAGCACGAGTTCTTGGACTTGATACCGCAGGGACCACACGGGCTTTGTCGATTGCTGCATCAGAAGCATCGGGTCTAAAAGCGAATTTTGGGACGATGGTCAAACCGCTGCAGGGCGGGTTGGCGGCTCGGAATGGAGTATTGGCCGCGCTACTTGCACAGGAAGGATTGTCGGCGTCTTCGCGCGCCATTGAAAGTACGCAAGGGTTTCTTGTTGCGATGCACAGCGAGAAGACGGACATATCTTCTGCACTTGTGGCATTAGGACACCACTGGGAAATCCTTGAGGGGGGCATCACGGTTAAGTTGTATCCGTCGTGTGCTGCGACACATCCTACGATTGATACGTTGCTCGATTTACGTAGTGAGCTTGGACTTGTGCCGGATGCTATCGAATCGATTGACGTGTTTGTTGATCCTGTCACACCCACAGTTTTAATTTACGATCGTCCTCAAACCGGCCTCCAGGGGAAATTTAGTTTGCACTATTGCGCAGCGGCGGCAATCGGGTTCGGTGGTGTTGGTATCGAAACGTTTGAACCGGCCGCGATGCAGACGCCATCTGTCGCGAATCTGGTATCGCGGATAGATATGCATGCAGACGAGAACGTGGGTCGTGATGCTGCTCCGTTGACTCAAGCGCGTATCGTGGTTTGTCTTCGTGATGGCAGAACAATCGAAAGATCTGTTGATGGTGCCCGTGGATATCCGAATAAGCCGGCGACGACTGAAGAACTGAATCGGAAGTTTCTTCATTGCGCGGAACGGGCGATTTCGGCAGCATCTGCACGTAAAGCGCTTAACTATATTCAGAATCTGTCAACTGAGGGGGTTTCGGTTGGGACACTGGTCGCGTTATTAGTGGGGACCGAAACCTATCAAGAGGAAGGGGCCTCGTGACGTCATCATTCCGGACGCGGCGTAGCCTGTTGTTTGTACCGGCTGTGCGTCCCGATCGTTACACAAAAGCACTCGCGACCGGCGCGGATGCAGTCTGTATTGATCTTGAAGATGGGGTGTCTTTTTCGGATAAAGATCAGGCGCGGACGGCAGCGATGGATCTTTTTCAGACACGCGTAGATACTCGTGCTGAGGTGAGCCTTCGAATCAACGATCCGAAGACTGACCTTGGGCAACGGGATATTGACGCATTGTGCGCAGCGGAGATTTGTCCTGATGCATTAATGTTACCGAAGTGTGATAGCGCCGAGGAAGTTCGTGAGGTGTCAAATGCGCTATCTGGGATTTCGCCAACGTTGCCTCTGATAGTAATGGCCGAAACAGCGCGTGGTGTTGCGACAGCAGAAGCCATTGCGGCAGCCAGCCCAAACGTATCGGCTATTTTTTTCGGCGCGATCGACTACGCAGCTGATGTTGGTTGTGCTGTGGAATGGGACGCGGTGTTGTTTGCTCGTTCACGTGTCGTGTTGGCCGCGGCCATTGCTAACGTGAGTCCGATTGATTCGCCGTTCATGAATGTTTCAGCGATTGACGATTTAGCAGACGAGTGCTCACGCACTCAGGCGCTCGGATTCGTAGGGAAAGCAGCGATTCATCCGACCCAGGTGTCAATAATTCAGCAGGCATTTACGCCAGCGACTGTTGAAGTAACGTGGGCAAAACGGATTATCGAGGCATACGAAACTAATGATGGTGGTGTTTTACTGGTCGACGGCAAGCTTATTGAGCGTCCGGTTATTGCGTCAGCGAAGAAGATACTTGCATTAGCGTCAACCGTTGAAGATGCCTAAAGGCTTAACTCGCACGCGCCGCCTCAACAGTACGATCAATATCTTCCGGTAACTTTGGGGAGGCTACGGAAGTTGATGGTTGAGACTGCTGTGGACTGATTGTTCGCTGTTTGCGCATCGCCTCAGAACGGTCATGGGCAAGCATGTTCTGAATCAGGGGTAGGTAGAATGCGCCATTTTCTTCGATAGTGACAAACTCGTCGTCAATGCTGACCCATCCGAGTTCACGAAGGGTCATCCATATCGGTGTATGGTCGTTGACAACGTCGCATCCGAACAGTGAAGTATATCGTTGACGATTAACCGACAAACCTTGTAACTCTTGGAAGAGTAAGTGCAATCTCAGATCAGCCGCTGAGTACTGATAACCTCTGAGGACCGGAAAGTGGTTGGCATCGATCTCTCGAAAATATTGATCAACATGTACGTGATTCATATACGCTGATCCCGGCGAATCTGGAGTGCCAAAAAAGAAGGATATCCCTGCAAAGCCCCATCCCCATGCGTCATAACCAACGGGCTCTCCGTCCGTGTCCTGAAAAGGTTGTCTGAACAGCTGTTCGTAAAGGTAGGTGCTCGGCAGAGGGCCAGTGCGTTCAAAGTCGTAAGGCGTTACCTGTCGAAAACCTTCAGACTCAAGAAAAGCCTTGCCTACCTGGTACATTTCAAGGTTTTGTTCTGTTGAGGGAAGAGTCTCTCGTCGATTACGAGAAAAATCAGTTCGTCCAGCTACATTCAGTTCATAGTGCGTAACGTGGTTGATCCCCGTGTCGACAATGGCACGTAGGTCATGGAGCATTTGGTTAACTGTTTGGCTTGGCCACCCGAAGATCAGGTCTACGCTTATTGGTAGTTCAAGCCTCTGGCATGAGGTGATGGTTTCGAAAACTTGTGCGGACGTTTGTTTTCGTCCACTGGCTTTTATTAATTCATCATCTAGTTGCTGCACACCCATGCTGATACGGTTGATCCCGCATGCTTTCATCGCTGCCAATTTTTCGTGGGTGAATGTTTGGGGAATTCCTTCAAGAGTGACTTCGAGTTGAGGAGGGACATCAAACATATCACGCACCATATCCATTAGTTGTGGATATTGATCTGCTTTGTACAAGTTTGAGGTGCCGCCACCAAAATAGACACTAGCCAGTTCTGCTCCACCAAGATACGGGCGAAACATTTCACCTTCTTTTCTTAAGTAGCTTAGGTAGGTATCAAGTTGTTGTCGGTCTCGGTAGACTTCACTCGGAAAAAGGCAAAAACCACAACGGTCGGGTTCTGTCGGTAGGCAGTAAGGTGTCCCGACGTATAGATTGATCCGCTTACGCATCGTTTGAGAGGCACGATGTCGATTGTCCATGATCTTTGGGACGGACACATTCTGGTCAAGCCAGAACATGGGAGACGGGTGACCATGGAGGACCTTATTGCTTTGGCGACGATGCCTGTGCTTTTCGATGTAGGCACGGGCCTGTCGTACGTCACGCATAGGATATTAGAGGCCTCCAACTAATCTTCTAGTATCGAAGATGTAACAACTGGCTAAAAAGCTAAACAAAAAGTGCTGGCCTAGGTGCACCGCTCGATTGTCGGTCGTAGTCCGAAGGATGTCAAGGCGACTACTGTACGGAGGCCAGCACGCCATGCTGGTAATTGAAAAAAATCTTGGTTGGTTGGGCCGGTAACGGAATTTCAACAGAGATTTCTTGTTGATCAATCCAGATACGCTGAACCAACGGGTCTTCGTGTTCGAATTCTACCCGTATCGGCACGGCCATCTTAAAGGTAGGGGGTACATTCTCTTGACGAACGCTGCCATGTAACAAAAATGGCATGTTGCTGTCTCGCAACGGAGATGTTGTCAGGTCGGGTCGGTACGTTGGAACGTGCGTACCGTAGACCCACTGATCAAAAAACCAATCCATTGGTTCATTGAAGGCATTATTCACTGCCTCTTCAAAAGACCGGGTATTGGCTACACCACCTCGATGATTTTCTGCGAACGTTCGCATCAATGAGCGGAATCGCTTATCACTTCCAGTTTCGAGATCAAGTAACAACATACGCAGCATGTGGAGGATGAAGGCACCCTTTTCGTAGACCTGGATTCGATAATCAAACGGTGTGTCACTTGTTCGAAGACGGTATCCCGCGACGATTGGCCCAGAGTTGTTCCCGTCGCTCTCTCGGATTACGTCAGGTCGGTATCCGTAACGCTTGAGCCCGATCCCTTGGCCAACATTCACCTCTCCCAGGACGTCATGGCGCCACGCATCAAGCATTTCATTGAACTGGTCTTCGTCTTCAAGTCCAACAAGGGCGTAAAGCGCCGCGGCATAGTGCGCGAATCCTTCCGAAATCCACTGGTCTCGGTAATCTTCCCAATCAACGCTTGCTCCCCACCATTGGTGCGCGACTTCGTGAGACCAGAACAGGTCCGCCTCACCCGAGTGTAATGGCCCAAATGCTCCAAAAGTCAGTAAGACCAGTCCGGGAAACGCTTGTCCACCTGTTTCTGGGGTTTCTGTAACGACCAGAGATTCAAATGGGTACGGGCCGAAATAGTCGATGTAAGTTCGAAGCGAACCGACAAGATCCTCTGTTGTTCGTTCACGGCTTCCTGGCGAAAAGCCGGGATGGTTACGGTCAGAGTAGATTGATAGTGGTGGAAGATCGTCTTCGAGTAGTTGTTCGATATTAAAGCGACCAAGTTGAAAGGCCATTGTTGAGCGGACTGGCGTGCTGAC
>CAYFJM010000169.1:0-4918 GCA_964343415.1 uncultured Vicinamibacteraceae bacterium
GAGCTTAAGCGGTGCACCCGACCAGGTATACCGACTCATCTCTATGGAATAGTTCTCGGTCTGTCTCGCAAAGGCATTTTGTGTCTTTGAATAGTCAACTAACACACCAGGAAATTGCACGAATACACTGAGCATAAGAATAACCGGCAGCACTCTTCGAAAACGAGAGAGCCTATTCAGTGAAAAACTAGCAGCCAACGGAATCGTCACGAATGGCAAAACGGGAATCAAATACCGTGGGCCGTAGCTTTCGCCACCATCCCATTGATGCATTCGACAGATCACCGCCAGCAATAAACAAACCTGCGAACCGAATAACACGGCTGTTGATCGGTCTTGACGCCCCAGTAGCCATAGTGAGACCACTCCATATGCTGCAATAGGACAGTAAATAAACCACGCGCGCCCAGGGCTCGCCAATAATCCATACAGACCGACAAGCACAGGCGTGTCAAATCGAACGTTCGGATCACGTAATAATCCAGTATCAAACGGGTGGCCAAAACGAGCGTAGTTATACCCCATCCACAACGAAACACCAACGACAACAGGTACACCGAATAGAGCTAATCGACGAGTAAGTAGCTTACGGTCGTCGACTGACTCCATCACGATCCACCCGGCTAGCGGAATCGCCATGATGCCGAGTTCATGACGGGTTAACAGACCATACCCAAGCACGATCCCACCCCAGGTCAACATCGCCGACCGCTTCGATCGGACACCTATCCAAACACAGTACGTAGCTCCCAATAAACACAATGTTGCCAAGGGTGCGTTAAAGCCAAACTTAGAATACGGCCAGAGAGATGTTCCAAACGCCAGCGCAAAAGCAGCAAATAAGGAACCGACCAGACTGCCCGTAAGACGCCAAGCAAAGAGAAATACTAAAGGAGCACACAACGCCGCGGTGACTGCGCTCCCCACCACAACCGCTGCCTTATCCAACGTTTCCGGCTTACCAAGACGAACATTAAACAGTTTCTGGAAAACTTGTGAGCCAATATAAAATGGAACACCAACTAGTGGATGCCCGATACCAACGGGCGCATAATATTGCCCGTCAAGTCCGCGCTCAGCCTCTGTCTCAAGTACGTTGTATGACATCGCGACAGAACCTCGTTGAACAAGATTCTTTGTGACTTCATAACTCGCAAGGTCAGTCGCAAAACTTCCGCCCGTTGTCGTTAAGTAGATACAGAGAACAATTCCGAAAACGGTGCCCGCAGTTCGCCTGCTAGTCACAACTACGGCCCTTCCGATTCAGGTTCTATATAGGAGTTCACTGTGAGGACTGCGCCACTACTTCACTTCACCACTTCCGGGCGCCACACTCAGAATAACATGACGCGCATGCGGCCATAAATGCCGTTTCTTGATATTTCCCGACCGGACATTTAGACCTCTAAATACAGTTAATTGTCTAAACTATACCTGGGACTCGCTGCCAGTTTTCTGACCAACAGTTCGACAAAAGCATTCATGCTCGCAGCGTCGTCTTCAAAGACGCTACGAATGACGATATCGAAGGCATTAGATTTTTTGGAACGCCGTCCCTACCTAGTCATCCTTACCATTGGGGGCATATTTTCACTAGCTTATCTCTTCGCGATGACATTGTTTCCGCGTGCACACGGGCGAGTTATTGATGGCGATGGCATTCAGTACTACGCCTACATTCGATCCATGGTCTTTGACGCAGATTTTAATTTTTTCAATGACTACAAACTTCTGTACGGCAGCAACGACGGTGGCGTCTGGACAACAACACGAACCAGCACCGGACACGCGATCAATTTGATGTCCATCGGACCCGCACTGTTATGGCTACCCATGTTTCTCATCGCATACGCGGGTACCTGGACAATCAATTTATTCGGCACGCATATTCCACTGGACGGAATCTCGCTACCTTTTCAACTATCCGTGGGCCTTGCTGGTATTGCTTATGCGACTGGCGGGTTTTGTTTGTGCTTCCGTATCGCAAAGCATCTGTCAAATGCGGAATCCGCATTCTGGGCGGTTCTCGTAACCTGGCTAGCCTCTCCGGCCATCTATTATTCGCTCAGCGCCCCTGCCTACTCGCATGCGACATCTTTATTCGCGGTAGCACTGTTCGTTGACAACTGGTACAGAACGCGTGAACAGACCGAGCTAACACGATACTTACTGCTTGGTGTTCTGTTAGGACTAGTCACGCTAGTACGTTGGCAAGATTTAATTATCGTACTCTTGCCGCTCGCTGAATCCGCGTATGGACTGCTGTACAAGAAAACCTCCTTTGCAGCAACACTTCAACGACTCGGGGTTATGGCAGGAGTAACGGCGCTAGCGTTCACCCCGCAAATACTTGCTTGGCATGCGATATACGGCGAATTACTTCTTACACCTCAAGGCTCTGATTTCATGCGGTGGACTGACCCGCAAGTGTTGTCCGTACTGTTCTCCTGGAACCACGGTCTCTTTTCGTGGACACCGGGATTACTCGTCGCAGTCTGTGGATTCTATTGGCTCGGAAAGCACGATGCGGTGCTAACCTTTGGAAGTGTTCTGGTCCTCTTCACAGCGATTTACGTAAATGCCAGCGTTGAAGACTGGTGGGCCGGAGAAGCCTTCGGAGCACGCCGATTTATCAGTTACTCAGTTCTGTTTACAATCGCCCTGGCGGCGCTCATGTCGTCTTATGAGTGGTTTCGGCTTAAAACATGGGTCCGCTGCACCGCTCTGTGTTTAATCTTATCGAACGTCCTCTTCCTAGCCCAGTATCAACTATCAATGCGAGGCTATGACAACCTCGCGTCATACCCGACGACGGCCCAGCAGGTACTACTTGAACGATTTTTGATCCCGTGGCGATTACTCACGCGACCTCAAAGTAATTAGCCCTTAGAGGGCTATCGCTCACCCACGAATTCTTCTAAACGATGGCACGGACCGACGGTACGTCCCAAGTATGGCTACATTAGACAGGGAACTGACTCTGCGGATATAACCGGAAGCGACCAAGACCAATCACAAAAAACAGCGCCAAGATACAGCGCTTAACCGATGTTGGAGTTTTCACAAACATCGTAGAACTCCGGAGACCACACGTTAGTCGAGAGCTATTTCGTTATGGGTGCCGCGCAGCCGTTACTCGAAGGTCGAGTTGACACAGCGACATCGTTTTCTATGTTTCGTTCACAATTTGATCATAGAACGCCACAAAATCATCTGGGGTATCACCTGCCCGAAACTCCATCGCCGACCGCGGATGAAGATTTAATTGCCCCGTAATGTTGTAAGGAATCAGTGGGCCCCACTCCACCGTTTTTCTAATTTCCGGCATGTATTTTTGTAGTAATCCAATGACGGGACGCAAATTGAACTTCGGATTCCGAAGAAATCCGAGCAGCAATTCCATTGGACAATTACCGGCTCCACGGCCTAACCCCGCCATCGTCGCATCAGCACGGTTCGATCCCAACACAATCGCCTCAATGGTGTTCGCAAACGCCAACTGCATATTGTTGTGCGCATGAATACCAATTTCCTTACCGGTCCCTTTCATCGCATCAGAATACTTACGGTATAGACGATCAATCTGCTCCCGATACAAATGCCCAAAGCTATCAACGATCACCATGGTACTCGCTGGTGTAGGAGCGACCGCTTCTAATACTGTCGCTATCTCCTCTTCTGTGATGTTTGAAACCGCCATGAGATTGGCCATCGTCTCATAACCTTGTTCATTTGCGTGTTGAATCATATCAACAGCTTCAGACACCTGATGCGCATAAAAGGCAACGCGGATCATCCCCAGAACACTATCTTTCGCAGGACCAATCGCTGTTTTCCAATCACTCTTCCCGGCATCTGCCATTGCTGAAAGTGTTAGCCCGGTACTCTCTGCATCGTGGTCGCCTACAACACGCCGCATATCTTGCTCATCGCAGTGCCGCCACGGACCGAACGACTCTTTCGAAAAGAGTCGTTCGGAGTTCTTATAACCAATTTCCATGGTATCGACGCCAGCTTCGATACACGTGTCATAAACGGCGCGAACAAATTCGTCGCTAAACTGGTGAGCGTTGATCAGGCCACCATCACGAACGGTGCAGTCGAGCACCTTTAGTTCTGGTCGATATGTAATCCACGGAGCATGTTCGGACAAAGCAGCGTTATCACTCATAGCACTTTAAAAACCACAATTTACCTTTTATCTTCAATAAACAATATTCTTGGGTCACCACACGATTTTCTATCGAGGCACCCTCTCTAAATCGCACTCTGTGTAAATCAAAAGCCTTCTACTTTTTGTAACGTGCCACAGAGTCACATCTCAGATTTCCTTCGCGGGAAACCCAAATCACACAAAAATAGCTGTATGGCTAAGCTATTTAGCATAGCAGGAATAGACGACGACCCTCCAAAAAGCAGCTATTGGAGCTAGAATGGCCCCAGTCGTGTCCACCTAATTACCGAAATCACCTGTCGCCCCTGCTCATCCGTGCGGACCGGGGGGCGTAAAGTTAAATGCTTGTCGTCCAATTCGTAGTACCGCCTCGCATCAACACCACTAGCACTCGGATCTTCACTTCCAATCCGATGGTGCAATAAATAGCCTTGGTCCCGAGGGCCCGGACACGAGATACAACCGGCTATCTCGTGCACAGAAAAAGGACCGAAGTAACTTCCATACGTTTGCTTTGCGTGCAATGCTTCGTCCGCTGTCGGTTGGTTCGAAACAAATGGTCGTCGGTCAGGCCGCATTAAATGAACGGACATATGACCAGAACGGGCATATAACAGATAGGCCGTCTCGTACTGTTCGGCTTCCACTTCGTAACCGTCAGTCGTATGGCGGGTCACCGACTCCACGCGAAATACCCCAAACAAATTTCGGTGGGTTTCACTCAGGTCGCCCTCACCCAAATCT
>CAYFJM010000170.1:0-4846 GCA_964343415.1 uncultured Vicinamibacteraceae bacterium
TATGCCGAACCGTATCTCGACGGAACAACAATAGTATTCAATGGAGACGTGCTAACAGAAATTGATCTCGGAGCGGTTGTCGAACGTCATCGCTCAAGCCGTGCGACGGCCACAATCGTACTGACCCCCGTAAACAACCCTAGCGCCTACGGACTAGTCGAAACGGATTCTCAAGGAAACGTTAGCCGCTTTCTTGAAAAACCAGACCCTAATGAAATTACTTGCGACACCATCAATGCAGGAATATATGTATTGGAACCAACCAGCCTTCACCGAATTCCAACTGGCACGAAATACTCCATCGAACGAAGTTATTTCCCATCCCTTATTGACAAAAATGAAACATTTGTTGCGTACATCGACAAAGGATATTGGCTAGATATTGGAACGCCAGACAAATACTTGCAGGGCCACCGAGATATATTGGATGGGCGCTGTGAATCCGGGCAATTTATACAGACCAGCAGCAATGACCCTACCATTGAAACAGGCACATCACTCGACACGTCTGCTCGCCTTGAAGGGCCCTGTTTTATTGGAACAGGTTCGACCATTCACGCTGACGTAAACATCACACGGCACAGCGTGATCGGCTCTGGTACGATTATCGAAACCGAAGCTGCCATTCATCAATCCATCGTTTGGTCTGATTGCCATATCGGACAAGGCGCATGTCTTGACGGAACCATTATCGGACACCGATGCCAGATCGGCGCTTACGCTGAACTCGGACCTGGGGTTGTTCTTGGCGACGATTCAGTGATCACGCCATATAGCAAACTAAACGACGCCTAAACACATCACATGACGAAAATCAATTCCGAAATATTCAAGGCATACGACATTCGCGGTATTTACCCAAGCCAGATTGACGCAAGTGCTGCGTTTCTTATTGGCCAGGCCTTCATCGCTTATCTCGGCGCAAAACGTATCGTCGTCGGTAGGGATATGCGAACGTCGGCACCAGAAATCAGTGCCGCATTCATTGAAGGGGCTCTCAAGCAAGGTGCCGATGTCGTTGATTGCGGCATGATCGGGACCGACATGCTCTACTACGCTGTTGCGCGAGGCGACTTTGATGGCGGAGCTGAGATTACCGCGTCGCACAATCCGAAAGAATACATTGGCCTGAAACTCGTCCGCCGACATGCTATTCCACTCAGTAGTGACGCTGGAATCGGAGACATAAGGGACATGATCATTCACGGTCAAATTCCAACTGGAGGCTCAGCATCAGGCAGTTGTAGTCAGGCGAACATTTTGGAGCCCTATTTGAATCATGTCCGGTCATTTGTCGACCTTACTTTAATTAAACCGTTCCGACTGGTGTTGGACGCGGGCAGTGGTATCGCCGGCATGGTCGCACCACCACTACTTGAAGACCTCCCCTGTGACACAACCAAGCTTTGTTTCGAAGTCGACGGTTCTTTCCCGCATCATGAAGCGAACCCACTTATCGAAGAGAACCGGCGGGATATCGTGGACCGTGTCGTTGCAGATTCAGCCGACGCTGGTATCGCATGGGACGGAGATGCAGACCGTTGTTTTTTTATCGACGGAGAGGGCGGATTCGTACCGGGAGATTTCATCACAGCCCTACTGGCAGAAGCATTCTTACGAAAATCGCCGGGCTCAACAATAATCTATGACGTTAGAGCTAGTTATGCCGTCAAGGATATCGTCGAGGCACACACAGGGAACGCATTAATGAACAGAGTCGGCCATGCCTTTTTTAAGAAACGCATGCGCGATGAGGATGCGATCTTCGGCGGCGAGGTTACCGGACACTACTACTTCAGGGACAACTATTTTGCCGACAACGGTTTTATCCCTGCGCTCCTGCTCCTTGAGTTGATGTCGATTCGAGACGAAACACTTTCAGAATTACTGGCACCACTCCGTAGCAAATACTTCATCACGGGGGAACTTAACACCGAGATGCCTGACATGACAGCGGTAACTGCGACGATCGATCGCCTCGAGAAAAAGTACCAGGACGCTCATGTCTATCGCATGGATGGGGTTTCCGTTGAATACGACTCATGGCATTTCAATGTCAGGCCATCAAACACAGAACCTCTTATTCGACTCAATCTCGAAGCTACCACACAATCGGAGATGGAAGACCGTCGCGATGAGGTTCTCCAGGTTATTCGACGTGGCTAGTTCCGCTTCGATACAATGCCTCTACCGCCGGGCGGGAGTAACTCAGCGGTAGAGTGTCAGCTTCCCAAGCTGGAGGTCGCGGGTTCGATTCCCGTCTCCCGCTCCATATTTCCTTCGGCGAAGATCTCTTTTATTCATATTGAAAATACTTACGTCGTGACAATCTACGAAGAGGACTCGTCAAAATCGAGGCGAAGCAAAGACAAAGTCCTTGGCATCTCAGCCGGGCGGTAAACCGGGCCCTCGACCACCGCATCATCTGCAAATGCTATCCGCATCGGCTCCACAGGCTGTTCCACATACTTGTATGCTACGTCGAGACTCCAGCCAACTGTGCGTTTGCCACATCGGTAGCACTCAAGAAAAGCCCGGTGCTCAGCGGATTTGGTATGGAATTCATGGCCTTGCCAAAAAAAGCATGCGACACGCCTAGCCCATCCCCGCAATATCCTCATTCACACACCAACCAGCCTTTTTCTGCAGACTAACACACGTCAAAATAACTCGAAAGAGAAATGGTTAAGTAATTTTTCCTTCTCCGACTAAAACGCTGCACGACGTATAGTAAAGTCCTAAAAAGACGGTACCCGCTAACTATGGCAATCAACCGACCCGATCCAATTCCCTTCCCAGTCACCGACGACGACGAAAAACTCCTTCCGCTACCAGAATTAAATCTTCCACAAGGCGTGACATCACTTGGCCGCACACTCGTCATAAATGGAGAACTAACCGCCGAAGAGAATCTAATCATCGAAGGTACGGTTGAAGGAAAGATTTCAGTACCTGATCAAGATATCGCTGTCGGTCGAACTGCCGACGTCTCTGCAGATATCGTAGCCAAGAATATAACTATCCTCGGGGAAGCCTCCGGTCGATTTACGGCGTCTGGAAAGATCGCGCTACTTCAGACAGCCAGAGTGGTCGGGACACTTATTTCAACTCAAGTTGAGATAATCGAGGGTGCCATATTTCAAGGTTCAGTTGATCCTTCTAAGACAGAAACGGCCGTTGCTGTCGGAAAGCATCGGTTCAAAGAAGGCCGTCCTTCCATCTCCAATAAAGCGGCCGGTGAGACCATTACTGACGAGTAATGCCCTCACACCATAGTTCCATCGCTCGACGTTACGGTATCACCGCACCATCGGTGTTGTTACTCGTATGCGTACTCTGCGTAAACTGCTCAAATAGATACTCACCGGTCGATTGGGACACTGTTGAATATACGATCGCAACCGAATTTCCGGACGTTCGCCAAGTAACAACGGACGAGCTTTCTAACCTCCTTAATGACGACGTCAAGGAAGTTATGTTACTAGACGTACGCGAGGTAGAGGAGGTCGCGGTGAGTCACTTGCTTGGCGCCGTACGCGTCGGGTCGGTTGAAGAAGCCGCCACCCTCATACAATCTGCGCCTCAACATACAACCATCGTCGCCTACTGCTCCGTCGGCTATCGCTCCGCAGAACTTATCGCAGAGCTCAATCAGTTTTCCACACGAACGGTCTACAACCTTGCTGGCTCGTTCTTTCGATGGGCAAACGAAGACAGGCCAGTGTTCCGAGGTACCCAACGCGTTTTGGAGGTCCATCCATTTAACGATCAATGGGGAACCCTACTGGATCCATCTCTCCATGCATACGAACCGAACCCACCTATCAAGGATTAGCCAGACCTAACGTTTCGGCAAATCTCAATAATGTCGGCTACATCAGGACGATCGCCGGGGCCCTCTCCAACGTACACGAATCGCACAGTTCCACTCGGATCGATCAGAATATCACCACCCTGCTGAATCGTATCGGACACGGGGCACCGTGGCAGGCGACCAGCCAGCGCCTCGCTAAAATAGGTTTTCAACGTAGACCAACCAAACAGGTGCCACCATTTAGAGCGCTCACATCCATAGGCTCGATAGAGGGTTCTGTCCTTATCGACAAGGACTGGCCATGGAAGCTTACTTTCTTCCAAATAAACCCGCGCAGATTCGACAGATTCAAATGTCACTGCCAATACAGACACCTCAAACTGATTCAACGCATCCATGTGTTGCTGCAACTGCAGCAAATGCCGACGGCAGGCTAGTCAATTCAAATGTCGGTGTAAAACGAGCAGAACCCAATTACCCCGGTAGGCTGTGAGTGTATGTTGAGTCAACTCAGAATCATACAAACGAAATAGAGCGCCGGCTTGGCCTATGAATTCGCTTCGTTCGGACACCTAAACACAATTATAGAGACGGTTCGTTTGACAAGAAAACACGACCAAGCGACACTTGTTCCTCAGGGGCGCGTACGGATGCACCGCCGGAGGACAATTCAGTGTCAGAACATACAGCCGAAGCAGCGACGCAACAACAGACTGTCACCCAACGTCTCATTTTAGCGTTTCTGAACGCTACAACGTTTTACTACGTCGCCCTTAAGCCATCGGTACAGATGGCAACATTCGTCGAAGACGGCGAAGTGATGTTTACCTTCGTTAGAAATCTTGTGCTGATCATCGCCGCCTACGCGGCGACGTCCAAACTGCTGTTTAAATCTCGCTAATCATTTTCATCAACATTGCTTCTCGCATCTAATTATGGAGAACATGACTAATGCGTCCTAGAACCATAGTAACGGCTCTTATGCTCATGGCGGTTATGTCGGTCACCACCCTGGCACAAACCTTTGACCCA
>CAYFJM010000171.1:0-4842 GCA_964343415.1 uncultured Vicinamibacteraceae bacterium
CGCCAACTTCGCTTTGCCGGCCGTCATTGAATATACGAGCCGTTTCATCATCTGTCACAGCCGTAAGAAATCCAACGGATGTCCCTGACGGCAAGCGACCGGTCAGTTTCGCAGCGCCAAGTATGGTGGTGGTATCTGGATAATCAACGTAATCGCCTGATGCCGGCCCCGTCGGACGGGCTCCAATCCGACGGGAATAGTAATAATTACCAGTGCCAGCCCGAAGGACATTGCTACCCTCTAGAAAAAAGGGTCGCCGTTCTCTAAAAAATGTTTCGAACACCGTCAAATTAACATCTGCGGGATCGGCATCGATCTGGCCAAAATCAGGATTCACGGCAACATCGAGTGTGAGGTTGGAACCGATACCATATTTCACGTCTGCCCCCATCCGGCCGCTACTTGCGGTGCCGTCGTCAAAAGGGTTTTCGGAATCACGCTCGCTCGATATTCGGGATGACCCGGCCAAGTACGGTAGGACTTCGAGACGAAGTGGTGGGGCGATATCGTCAAGACCAACTAAATCGCCGAACCGTGAAGCCCAGCCGCTTTGAGTACGTTCAACCAGGGACCAATACACTTCCTCTTCTGCAGAAGGGATATACCGCATGATGTTTAATCCCCAAACATTCTTGTCCCGACTGTTAAAGCGAAGTTGTGAAAACGGAATCCGCATCTCTGCGGTCCATCCGTCCTCAGTCACAACCGTTCTGGCCTGCCAGACCGGATCAAAATCAGTTTCCATGCGTTCTTGGTTATCGGTTGGGTAAAAGACGTCTATCCGAACCCCAGCAGCGGTAACGCCAAATCCATAGGCCGTCCGCCGATCCAAATAGGTATCCAGTGCGATTGCAATCTGCTCAACCTGTCCCGGATCATCTCTGCGACCCAAAGACGCCTGAACCGGATTCGAAGAATACATGCGTGCACCAACGTAGAGTGCCACATCGTCGTACAGGAAACGAACCTCCATCATGTCGCGTGCCGGTTCGCCTTCGTTAGGCTCCCGCTGAGTAAAGTTCGTGACCGGCGTGACTAAGTTCCAAGCTGTATCACCCAATGTTCCGTCCACTCTGACATCACCCGAATCGACCCGAACCGCCTGAGCTTCTGGCCGCTGTCCTGACGGTTGCGCAAAAATCAGAGTAGGCACACCAAAAACCATGCCTATACACACGACAAATCGCACAAAGGAACCCGTGCCCATCAACGACGCTTGCAACAACGTAAAGAGATATCTCGTCACAGAATTCGAGGCAGAATGCCGTATAAGCCAGTCTGCTCCGTAGAACCGACGGCGGGATCGTATTGTACTCGTACAATCGTGAGTACATGCACAGCTTGACCTCATTTCCTAACCGACTGAAACACTCGGCTCGTCCTCGGTGGTCACACCGGGACCCTGTTGAAGGCGGAAATCCATTCAGACGACACAGTCAATCACACGCAATATGGTCTCGCGCAACCGACATCGCCAAAAATCGGCTACGCCGCCACGATAACCATCTGAACAACCGCCTGGGGCATACGGAAAACCTCAAGCAATATCAGACTGAGTTGGTGTCTCTAGCAACTACCCGATTTGACATATGGGCAGAACGCGGACTTGCAGTAGTCGACAGTCAATCTTTATGCAACGAATACATAGCCTGGCTTCACACCTACGCGGCCAACTGGCTCGGGTACGTGCACGATACCTTCCCACATATTTCCGTCAAAAAGATATTAGAAACACGACTCGCAGCCTGCACGAGTCACTGGGCAACGGTCGCTCAGTCACGCCTTCACGGTTTCCGTTAGTTAAGACCACGCCGAACGAGAAGCGGCTCGATGTTCGGTTCCGCGCCTCGGAAACTTCGAAAGAGCTCCATTGCATCGACACTTCCCCCCTTCGACAACAACGTGCGACGAAAATGATCACCATTCTCGCGTCGAAGACCTCCATTCTCCTTAAACCACTCGACGGAATCAGCATCCAAGACTTCTGCCCAGATATAAGAGTAGTAACCCGCTGAGTAACCACTGCCCCAGATATGTGAAAAGTAAGTACTCCGATACCGAGGCGGAATAACAGCCAGTCCAACACCTGCGTCCTTTAAAGCACTGGCCTCAAACGAAGCAACATCCTGCGGAACTGGGACCTGGTCAGCCGTCAACTGATGCCACGCCTGATCAAGTAGTGATGCTGCAAGATATTCCGTGGTAGCAAACCCCTGGTTAAAGGAGGCCGTTTCCAGCACTTTATCAAGGAGTTCTTTTGGCATTGGCTCACCAGTCTCATGATGAATCGCATAATTCGTCAGCACCTCAGGCCACGTAGCCCACATCTCATTCACTTGAGAGGGATATTCAACAAAATCCCTAGGCACCGCGGTACCAGCGAAATACGGATATTCCACGTCTGAGAAGAACCCATGTAAAGCGTGACCAAATTCGTGAAACATTGTCTCCACTTCATCAAAAGTCAGCAACGTCGGTTCACCATCAACTGGCTTCGTAATATTGAGGTGATTGGCAATTACAGGCGTCGTTTCGAGTAATTGCGACTGTGTTACGTATGCACTCATCCATGCGCCACCTCGCTTCGATGGCCGTGCATAAAAATCCCCAAGAAAAAGTCCTAGCGGTGTCCCATCGTGGTCGAAGACTTCCCACACTCGAACATCCGGGTGGTAGACCGCTAAATCCGGTCGCGGCTGAAAAGTAATGCCATACAGTTGGTTGGCAGCATAGAACACACCATTCTCAAGAACGGCATCCACTTCAAAATATGGGCGTAGTTCGGATGCATCGAAGTCATACCGCTCGGTTCGCACCTTTTCCGTATAGTACGACCAATCCCATGAGGCCAACTCGATATCACCAGCATCGTAAGACGCCATCGACTGGAGATCACTTGCCTCACGGTCGGCATTGGCCACGGCACGAGGGACAAGACTTGCCAGACGTTCATTCACCGCTCCTACCGTCTGAGCTGTTTGCTCATCAAGAATGTACGCAGCATGATTTGGATATCCAAGCATCACGGCCCGCTCAGCCCGCAACGCTGCAAGCCGCGTAATCACCTCGCGATTATCGTGTTGACCATCTTCGCTGCCCCGGGCTAGCGACGCGCGCATAATCCGTTCTCGGAGTGAACGATCGTTGAGAGCGCTAAGCGATGGTTGTCCACTCGTATTCAGAAGAGCGATCACATATTTCCCTTCAAGCCCCCTCGAATTCGCGGCTGCGGCCGCCGCCGCCACTTGCCCTTCGGACAATCCAGTTAGCTGTTCACGCTCATCAACCACGATCGCAGCCGCATTCACTCCATCAAGCACATTCTGTGTAAACGTAGTCTGGAGTGCCGCCATCTCACCGTTAATTTCTTGCATTCGCTCCTGCTCAGACTCCGAGAGCAGTGCTCCCGCACGCACAAAATCCACGTAGTGCCGTTCGACCAACCGGCGAGACTCATTGTCCAAGTCCAAACTGTCCCGCGCTTCATGCAGCGTACGGATACGCTCAAACAATTGGCCATTCAACAAAATCTGGTCCGTATGTGCAGCTAGCTTGGGCGCTACCTCCGCTTGAATTTCATCCAGAGCTTCATTCGTATCTGCACTAGTAAGATTGAAAAAAGTCGACGCAACGCGATTTAGGAGCGCACCCGACCGTTCGAGCGCGACCAATGTATTCTCAAACGTCGGAGGATTACTCTGACCAGCTATCACTGAAACTTCTTCTAGTTGCTCGGCCATACCGCGCTCAAACGCCGGGAGAAAATGAGACTCATCGATACGATCAAACGGAGGTAATTGGTAGGGCTGAGTACTTTCTGAATAAAAAGGATTGTCGTCATTCACCGTTGCTGTTCCCTCCAAACCGTCATCTCCACCATTGGCACACCCCGCACTGAGTAAACAAACCATCGAAACCGCTAGTTTCATCATTTCACGCATGTGACACCTCAAAATCGAAGCTTTAACATCTTTCGTTCCAGATCCCAGACTGCAAATTTACACCGGACTCGCCTTGAACGGGGCACACGTCATAGGATGGACCTTACCATGGGACAAGAAACCACTTCGGTCGTCACATTACGTGCTGGAACGATGCAGTTGTCGGTCGCCCCCGAAGTAGGCGGTTCCATCACACGGTTCAGCTCTGAACACCAGGGTCATGTGTTTCACTGGATGCGACCGGCTTCGCTGGACGCGCTCACCGCGCGATCAGCCGGCGGCACATCAAGTTTTCCAATGGTACCTTTTTCAAATCGGATTCGAGACGGACAATTTCGATTTCGCGATCACACCATCCAATTAGAACAGAACTTCAGGCCGGAAACCCATGCCATTCATGGACACGCTTGGAGACATCCGTGGCAGATAGTCGACTCATCCTCGACGTCTTTGACGATCGAGTACAACCACACCGCCGATAGTTGGCCCTGGCATTACCGTGCGGAGCAAATATTTAATCTAAGTCCTGAGCAACTCACCGTGCGGTTTAGTGTGACCAATGAATCAACCACTGACATGCCTGTTGGGTTTGGGCTACACCCCTATTTCGTTCGAACAGCGGATGTCACAATTCGCGCCAACGTAGGATCAATGTGGCGTGCCGACCGCGATGCTATGCCCGAGGCTCTCATTGCGCCACCCGCACAATTGTTGCTCGACGGAACCGGGCTTAATCCAGACGCATCACCACTCGACAACAACTTCGTCAACTTTCGTGGTCACGTACTCATTGATTGGCCGGAACAACAGGCACAACTTGAGATTAACGCAGACCCCATCTATCAGTGCCTGGTGGTCTACACACCGCCGGAACAATCCTTCTTCTGTGTCGAACCGGCCA
>CAYFJM010000172.1:0-4837 GCA_964343415.1 uncultured Vicinamibacteraceae bacterium
GAGACCAGCCAACCAAGCCGCATCTCTCCGGCCGGTCAATTCTCTGCCAAGCAGATAGGCCGCCCATCCCGACAGGGGAAAGGTCAACAAAAATGTCACGTTATAGGCAACAACCGGGCTACTTGAAATCCAGTAAAACGGTGCAAAAATTGGAATCAAACCAACCAAATGCTCTGAATACGCCATGATATTTGGCGTTGGGTAAAAAGCAGGTGCGTGCCACCACTGTTGAGTCAAGGGAAGCGCCTGCGTGTTCCACCACAAAATCCATGCATTCAACACCGGATCGGCTGGATCACTTGGAAAACGAACTGACAGTGATCGCACCAACGGAAAGGCGAGTACAACGGTGACAGCAAGATAGGACAGAAACGCCGTACCGGCAGCGTTACGACGCATCCATGAGTGAACCAACTCAGGCAAATCGAATCGGATTATAGTCTGCCTGCAGACACTAAGTCCGTCAACGTCGCTTCAAAATAGGAAACCTTGCTGGAACCTCCAGCGCTATTTTGATAGGTTCCCTAATCGTTTTTGACAGTTTTCTCAATTGCCATTCAATATCTGACTGGAAAACTCATCGGCATCATTGCAGACACGAAGCATTTCCTGCGAGTCAGCGACGAAACGACTAGGGGGGCGTGGACATTCTCATACGATTTCATGATCGAACAACTAGAGTTGACCGAACCATACCTAGTGTGGTCCCGCCGAACACTAAACAAGTCTTTTCAAAGGCGTGTGATACGGTCATGGTTGGATGCCCAGCCGTTCTTGAAGCTTACGACTATATCGAATTACCATCTGACTAACTTTCAAAAACATCAACTCATAACTTGTGGCAAAAACACTGTATCTCAGAACGACGTCGCTACACCTTCGAGTAATTCAACTTATTACTCTGTTGTGGGTATTTACATTCTCGCTGAATGTATTTGCCCAAGGCGAAGGCCCCATTGCTCCGGGTGCCGCCCTCGAACGCATTGCTACGGGCTACACGTTTCTAGAGGGACCAAGCGCAGATAGCTATGGCAACATTTACTTTACGGATATTCCTAGTAAACGCATATTACGCTGGACGCCTCGCAACGGTGTCACCACGTATCGAGAAAATACAAATCAAGCTAATGGGTTGAGCTTTGATATCGATGGCCGCCTAATCGTCTGTGAAATGCAAACCCGCCGAATAACTGCAATCGACTTAGACGGCACAAGGACATCCATTGCTGCGGGTTTTCAAGGGCGACGGTTTAATAGTCCGAATGATGTGTGGATAGACCCTGGCGGTGGTATTTACTTCACCGACCCTCGCTACGGAGCCACAGATGACATTGAACTCGACGGCAATCACGTGTTCTACATCACCCCAATAACCAACGAAGTCCTGCAAGTCACTACAAATTTGATACGTCCAAATGGACTAGTCGGAACTCTTGACGGACGTCGTCTCTACGTTGCTGACCATGGTGGTGGACAAACATTCATGTATGACATACAGCCGGACGGACGGCTAAATAATCAACAAGTCTTCGTGCCACAAGGCGCAGATGGAATCACTCTCGACTCTAAAGGTAATGTTTACCTGACGGGAGACGACGTGACGATCTACAATCCCAGTGGTATCCTGGTTGATTCGATTGCTGTTCCAGAACCACCAGCGAACCTAGCGTTCGGTGGAATTGAAGGCAAAACGCTGTTTATCACCGCACGTTCGTCCTTATATTCCGTCAAAATGACGGTAACAGGGCAATGAAAGCACCTGGGCGGTGCGTACACTGTCGTACCCACCCGGTAGTGGACAGGTGGAGGCCATTTTGCAGTAAGCGGTGTAAGCTTCTTGACCTGGGCAACTGGGTGGATGAAAAGTATCGGGTCCCTGATGAGAACATAGATACGAAAGTCGTTACAGATAAACCAATAACAGACACAGCGGATGAAACAGATCCCTTATAGAGGCGATAGTTGAGCATGAGCGAAACGTTGACCATCACCGATAATCGAACTGGAAAACAGTACGAAATCCCCATTACAGATGGCACGATTCGTGCCATCGATCTCAGACAGATCAAAGTCGACCCTGAAGAATTCGGAATGATGTCCTACGACCCGGCATTCCTAAATACTGCTAGCTGCCAGAGCAGTGTGACATTCATCGATGGGGACAAGGGCATCCTAAGGTACCGGGGCTACCCAATTGAAGAGTTAGCCGAAAGAAGCAACTTCGTCGAAACAGCATATCTGCTGATTAACGGTGAACTGCCAACCCAATCCGAACTCAACTCATGGACTGACGAACTCAACCAACACACGATACTTCATGAAAACATAAAAAAATTCATGGAAGGGTTTCGGTACGATGCACATCCGATGGGAATATTCCTGAGTACAGTTGGGGCATTATCAACATTTTTCCCTGACGCAAAACAGGTACTTGATACTCAGTCTCGACATGCTCAGATTGCCAGATTGGTGGCCAAAGTGCCTAGCATTGCGGCGTATGCACATCGGCATAGCATTGGCCGTCCGTATGTCTATCCAGATCCGGAGCTTAGCTTCATCGGAAATTTCATGAGCATGTTGTATCGAGGCGTTGAACCCCATTACCAGCCACATCCAGTCCTGGAACGGGCACTTGATATTCTTTTTATCCTTCACGCAGATCATGAACAAAACTGCAGTACGAGTGCGATGCGAGGTATTGGCAGTTCGCAAGCAGACCCATTTTCGTCACTTGCTGGCGCTGCTGCAGCACTGTACGGACCGCTTCATGGCGGCGCAAACGAAGCTGTTTTGCGCATGCTCAGAGAAATCCAATCAGTAGATCGAATTCCGGATTTCATCAAATCAGTCAAGAATGGCGAAGGACGTCTAATGGGCTTCGGCCACCGTGTTTACAAATCGTACGATCCAAGAGCAAAAGTAATTAAGGAAACGGCCTACCAGGTCTTCGATGTAACAGGGCGAAATCCATTACTGGATGTTGCGCTAGAGCTTGAACGGATTGCCCTCCAAGACGACTATTTCGTGAGCCGTCGCCTCTACCCAAATGTCGACTTCTACTCTGGCTTAATCTATGAAGCGATGGGTTTTAAGGCGGGAATGTTCCCCGTACTCTTTGCGATCGGTCGAACAGCTGGGTGGGTTGCTCAGTGGCAAGAGATGTTGCTGGATCGAGAACAAAAAATCGCTCGCCCACGACAAATATACATAGGTGAAGCCCAAAGAGAATTTGTAGAAATTGGCTCGCGTTAGTTATCTGTTTCGCCCCGAATGTAACGAACGATCATTGTCGTAATAAAACTTGTTTATCTTGACCGTCTCATTCCAGAGACTCTCAGATAATTTACACTCAGGTTCAGGTAGACATCGCATAGGAGTGAAGTCACCTTAGACGAACTCGCCAGGCAAGTAATCCCCCAGCCACCGCCAGCATAAGCCAAACAATCGGTTCTGGTGGAACGCCACCAGCAAGCTCAGCCATAAAAAAACCACTCACGCCGATAAACACGACGGCCAACACCAGTGGAACCCAACTCCGGCGTCTCGATTGCGTCCGATCTTCGTCCAGAACGGCAGGTTCGACTTGCCTCTTATTGGTTGCATGGCCGCAGCGATAACAGACCAATGCTTTGTCGTCAATTTCAGAACTACAGTTTCTGCAAATCATTACTTTCAAGATAGCCGTATCCAGACAAGACACCTGGAATTTGAGTCACTAACTTAAGGTTCAGCTTCAATGATGGCAAGCAAGAGTTCTTGAGCACGCTCATAACTCGGCGCAATCTCAAGTGCTGACATAACCTCGTTTTTTGCCGCATCAAAGTTTTTAGACAATAAATGACTTTCCGCCAGATCAGTATGCGCCGCAACTCTATCAACCGGACCCAAAGCAAGCGCAACCGTTAGTTCGCGCGTCGCCAAAGCCGCACGACCATCCCTCAAAGCCATTCGACCGAGAACCTGGTGAGCAACTGGATCGAATGGATCAATCTCGATTAAACGTTCGTAAGCTTTACTGAGACGAAACTGATCGTTCGTTTCTTCGGCTAATGCGGCATATAACCTGACGGCCTCAATAGAAGTCTCGTCAAATTCGAGAAGCATTTCTAGCTCTCTAAGTGCTCGAGCTCTATCACCTTCGTCTTGGGCAATACGAGCCAACAGTCCCCTCGGACTATCGAAACCAGTTGCCATCGGAACCAGAGCAGCTGCACGCTCTAGCGCTTCTCTCGCCTCTTCATTTTCTCCCGCTTCCAATGCGGCTCGTCCAAGCGCGGCCTGCACATGAAAGTTCCCTCCGTGTGATACCGACAAAGACCGAAGGACCTCCAGTCTCTCAGGCCCCTCTGAAGGAATTTCTTCTTCGGGAGTTTCCAGCGCAAGACGTAAGTCCCCGAACTCTTCCGCTACCGCTTTGTCAAAACTAGCCTGGAGAGACTCGTAATCAAGTCCAACAAGGGCCAACGCCTCGTCTGTTTCAAGCCCCTCACCATACGCCGTAAGAATCTCTTGCATCGCCGGCATGCCATGTGTCTCTATTAAATGTTCAACGAGTATTGATGCCTGAAAATAGGTCAAAGAGATCATTTCTGGACGAGCAAATCCACTATTTAGATCCTGTATCGACAACACGGCGTCTTCATTAAGTGCAACTGCAAAGTCAACAACAGCATCACGTCCCCACGCAACATGCTTTCTCTTCTCCTCGTAAGTCGAGATACCTTCACTTAGCCAACGGGGTAAACGCTGGTTTGACATTTGGAGCGTCACCACATGCGCCATCTCATGCCACAACGTCGACAACCAATTAAAATCCCCCGGGGGACGTGCGCGAGGT
>CAYFJM010000173.1:0-4787 GCA_964343415.1 uncultured Vicinamibacteraceae bacterium
GTCGTAGCCCAGCAATCGAACCAATGCCCGCCATGAGAACGATGGAATACCAGACAATTTGCTGAGGCAAAAATAGCATTTCGGTTGCTGAACGAACCTGCCAGGGCAATGGCACAGCGACAAGGCTGAAGGTCGCCCTTACGACATACCGTAGCTGTTCCGCCGGCGTCCATGTAGCAAGCGGCACTTCTCGGGCAGAATCTACGTAAAATCGCTCATCCAATAACTTATACGCATTACCTGCTGTCTTGACGTGCCCAATATGCTGCATAGCCGCATCTTGAAGTTGCGGCTGCAGACGTGAAGATACTTGCTCACTTTGAATTAGCCCGTAAGCCAGAAACGGAAGAAGAGCAAAGGCAAGGGCAGCAACCCATAGACGGCGTGTCACAACGACGCCAAATAATCCACCGGCCACCCCTGCTGCCAGAATAATTTCCCCTCCAAATCTGATTCCATTAACCGTTGTAAACGAAATAATAAGAGCACAAAGCCCGAGTATCCGTCTCGTCATGTTCGGACCACGCAAGACTGCAACGGTACCGGCTAGCCCCAATACAATCAGAAAAATATAGAGTGATTCCTTAAGTGCCGACACCGACCACAAAAGCGGTGTCGGCATAAATAACGAAAGGGACAGTCCGATCAGTGCAGCAGTTCTTCCGTAGGCCGTCCGAATTACACGGTACAGTACGACAGCGACTGACAAAGAAAGAAAAACATTAAACAGGTGAATGCCATAGGGCGATGTCCCAACCAAGTATTGAACATACGCAATTACATAAATATATGTTGTCCACCCGTAATCTCGCGAAAACGCCCTGTCATATTCCAATGGATCAATCGCGATACCGAGCCAAATGTTTCTCATCCACTCGGCACGCTGTTTCAGATAAACCCCATCGCCATCCCAAAAAAAACTTTTTGTTTCAAGTGGGTCAGCCATTAAGAACAACGACACAACCAACAAGAGTCGAGCAGCAACAGCAAACAGCAACAGTCCCAATACCCATTGGCGTTCACGGGCAGACAAGCCGCGTATCACCCAGATACATAAACAAACTACACTCCCAAGAAACCAAACAGCTAAAGGTGATGCGGTGTAGCCAACACCGAGAAATAGGCCAAGTAGCAACGTCCACATTAAAGTGGAGCGAGGAACGTCTCCGGCCCGAAGTGGTTGATAACTCGTAGAGTACTGCATATTAGTGAGCGACAAATCAGGTCGAACCCACACAAAACACAAGGCTTCGTCCGATTACACGCTGAGGATAAGTTCATCTTAGCAGAGCATGGCTTAAACATAATGCGAGCCTTCCGAAAAGACATAATTACAAAATATCTTAGGACCTATGCTGAACCCGAAGCCGAATTGGCTGGTCGTTTTCAATGCCAAGCGGACCACGTATTGGTAGTTCCGGCACAAGACGAATCAATATCTCTATTGGACGGATTTCGGCCAGCTCTAGATGCCGCAAGTAACCAAGGCAGCCGGGCACTATGTATCGTCGTCGTCAACACTAACGATACACATCCTCGGCTCGTACAAGAACGGAACGCCGAGTTAATCCATGCCTTTCGTGACTACGGGCCAACAGTAGCCTTGCATACCGGAAACGAGACGCCCGGCTGGCACATGCAAGCCGATGGCTTTGATGTGATTGTGGTTGATCGAAACAGCTCTGGTTTTCAATTGCCGTCAAATCAAGGCGTTGGATTGGCCCGAAAAATCGGATGCGACCTCGCTCTCGCCGCTATACACAACGGCGTAAATAAGGTTCCTCTTATCCACATGACTGATTGTGACGTTCGACTACCGAATGATTACTTTAGTCCCACCATACCGATATCGTGCGCCGGGTTGATTTACCGCTTCTCACACAACCCGTCCGGTGACTCTACCATTGACAATGCACATGCCCTTTACGAAGCCTACCTGAGGTACTACGTCTTAGGACTGCAGTACGCAGGGTCGCCCTACGCCTTCCATACAATCGGTAGTTGCATCGCCGTCTCACCAACTGCTTACGCTGCGGTGCGCGGCGTGCCAAAGAGACAAGCGGGAGAAGATTTCTATCTCTTAAACAAATTAGCGAAAGTCGGAGGAATTTATACGGCAAATACTACGGCCCTCGCCATTCAGGCAAGGGCATCCTTACGAGTGCCGTTTGGTACAGGACAAGCGACCAATGAGATCATGCAAAAAAGCACTATCTATAAAATATATGATCCCGGAGTATTCGATCTCCTTAAGACTTGGTGCAATGCGCTAAAAGCAATCAATGGAACGACAGCACACACGGCGTACGAAACCGTTCGCTCTCACGCTGAATTTGGACTCGATACTGTCAACCAACAACGTCTCCGAAAAGCGCTAGAAGTTATCGGCGCTCCCACCGCTCTCATGACAGCTGCAGCACAAAGTCCAACAACCGTGATTCGCCAAAAATGGCTCACAGATTGGTTCGATGCCTTTCGAACCCTTAAACTCGTCCATGCACTTCGGCAAACAGGATTGCCTGATGTTCCGTGGTTCCAGGCTCTTCACAATGCGCCTTTCTCCCATTCAGCATTCACAAACAAGCATCCGGAGAACATAACAACAACAGAAGCTTTCAATATCTGTCAACGGCTAGCCTCACTCGAAGAACAGTGTTAAATAGCATCCTAATGGCAACACGATACACACCGCCCTCTGCATCACCATTTTCATATTCATCATTCTTCTTGCGTACGACGAACTATTCATTACGCCAGTCTACGAACCTCTCATGGATTATTGACGCGCCGTGCACTCGCCGTTCCCTAACATCATGAGCGCTGCACTTGCTAAGTCCGCACATGACACTTCCCAACCACCGCGCTGGGCTCTTTATGGCTTTTGGTGCTCATTCGGACTTCTCGCCCTAACCTGTTTGGTTGTATGGCACATTTCATTACTTTGGTTATATCGCGACACGCCGTTGGTGCTCGGTGGCTGGCTCATGGTCGTTTTTGTACTAGTCCTAGCAACAAGCCAATGCTCACAATACATTTCAACCAGCTACCGCAGTGTGATACCACGGTACTTCGCGCGACTAGATGGAACCGGCATCCTGTTTATTCTTTCCCTCCTCCTCCTTCTCCTTCTCTTCCATATTGGTTTTGAACGCGCCGCATCGGACGGACGCTCGTACTTTGTCCAAGTGCGATCGCTCGTAATGGATTGGGATCTTGATTTCGCAAACGATGAAACTGCATTTGGTGGACACGGGGCACGGCAATACGCCTTCGGCGCACCGATTCTATGGAGTCCCTTTTTCCTTCTTGGTCACATCTGGCTTCACGCGTTAAATGCGATAAACCTGATGCCTGATCTCGGAGGCGTTGTACGTCTTGATGGCTATTATTTCCCCTATCAAAGAGCCATCGGCCTTGGAACACTCGTCTATGGATTTATTGGTCTTGTTCTCATTTATCAGGTTGTGCGCAGATACTGTTCACAAAACCTCGCCAGCCTGTCGACACTAGGACTATGCGCCACGTCGTTTTTAATCTGGTATCTCACAGTCGACAATTCAATGGTGCACGGGGTATCGATGTTTGCCACAACATTATTTCTTTTTCTGTGGCATCAATATCGAGAGACTCCCGCGCGCATACCATGGATAAAACTTGGAATCGCTGCCGGTGTCATGATGATGGTTCGGTGGCAAAATGTCGCATTCGCGGTGCTTCCCATTGCCGATCTCGCCTGGTCCATCTACTGCAACCAGGCCGAAACCCATCGCAAACGGCTATCGATAATTAGTTGGGGTCTCTTACGATTTTTATTGGCCGCAGTCGTGACATTTTCACCACAACTTCTGTTCTGGGAATCGGTCTATGGTTCGTTTCTCTATCTGCCCACCCGAGAACATGCCTTTGAACCCAGCATAATTCCGCCATACATCACCGACGTGCTGTTTTCATCAAACCGAGGTCTCTTGTCATGGACCCCTATCATTTCTGCGGCGCTCATCGGCCTCGTATTGTTTGCGCGACATCACACACGTGTCGCTCTAGTGCTCGCCGGAGGATTCTTGGCTCAAGTCTGGATCAACGGCTCGGTTGAGATTTGGTGGGGCGGCGTAGGCTTTGGCGCTAGGCGTTTTGCCAACTGCGCCATGGTCTTTGCCGTCGGATTGGCCGGACTCCTAATAACAATACAGCGCCGTCCGCTGCTTGCTCCAACTGTGACAATGGCGACTCTACTGCTCTTTAATACTACCTTTATGCTTGGCTATCGCAATGGTTCTTTATCCCCCACTGAAGGCGTGACTTTCAATAGCGTGACCAATGAGCTGTACGAATTCGTTGGCAACCCGTTTTCCTTACCCGTGGGGGCCTACGTCGCGTGGCGCTACGATGTCGGCTTACCGGTCTACGACCGATTGCGTGGTCGGACCTACAACAATCTCTCCATTGACATTGGCGCCCCCGGAGATGAACGGTTTCTAGGGCACGGATGGGCAGCACGCGAACAACACCCAAATTTTTCGTTTCGATGGGCCAATAGTCACAGCTCAATCATTTTGATCCCACTTAAAACCAATGCCGACGATTACCTTTTAGAGATCGAATGGGGCCCGTTTAGTGCACCGGAACTGCCACCACAAATTGTCAGCATCGATATTAATGACATCCCCATCACTGCACTGACATTAAGGCCGGGGGTGCACGTCGACCGTATCACGATCCCATCGGCAGCACTGCGGTCAAACCTGAATCAAATACGCTTTCGATATGAGTACGCCGTCGCACCTCAA
>CAYFJM010000174.1:0-4691 GCA_964343415.1 uncultured Vicinamibacteraceae bacterium
AAAAATTGTATCCCCGTCGGCCGGTGTATGGGCAGGGCGTATGGCTCGGGCTAGCCCGGATTGAGCCATACGGGCAACGACATTAAGTTCTGCTGGTGTGAGTGTCGCATTCGTGACTATGACGCCAATCGTTGTGTTTTGACCGGTTGGCGGGTTTTGCTCAGGAGGCCGTTGTTGTCTGAGAATCATGCGTGCATCGGCAAAACCAAGGCCATCGAGTGTTCGAGTGCCTGCGATGATTGCACCGGTTTCTGGATCGATGATATCGCCGACCGCGTTGACTGCCATTAAGGCTGCGACCTTAAGGCCATTCGGTAATTCGACTAGCGCCGTACCAACGCCGCCCTTCATCGCACGGTTGCGCCCACCGAGTTTCCCAACAGTAGCACCCGCTCCGGCGCCGACATTGCCTTCTGGTATGTTCTGTGTGCTTGCTACGGTAGCGGCCTTATATCCGCATTCAGCCGTCGGGCGAATAGTAGAATTCCCCACGTTGAGGTCATAGAGAACGGCCGCGGGTACAATTGGAACCGTGTTCTCACCGACTTTGAATCCGATGCCGCGTTCGTCCAGATACTGCATAACGCCATCAGCACTCGCAAGTCCAAACGCGCTACCGCCAGAAAGTGAGATTCCATGGACGCGTCGCACACGGACATTCACGGGGTTAAGAAGCGCGGTTTCTCTGGTGCCTGGGGCACCACCCCGTATATCGACGGCCCCGATGGCGCCGTCCTCAAAGAGAACAACTGTGCACCCAGTCGGTCTTCCATCCAATGTATGGTGTCCGACTTTGACCCCTTGAATGGCGGTTAATCCAGGAGTGGTGGCCACTAGGGAGGGGGGCACACTGACGGATAATATGAGACCCGCAAGTAAGCTGAGGTAGCTGCGACTGTTTGACATAGGGGATTTGAATCGTACCTGAAAAGGTCTAGCTGTCGCTAGCCGCAAAGTAGAGTAGAAGCATGTTTTTTGGGAGTGAGCCAGGCCGGATTAACTCAGATGCTGTATCAGGTGGCGGCGGATTTTGTTGTGTTGTTACATATGGCGTTTGTAGCGTTCGTTGCCGTTGGCGTGATTTTTGTGCTGCGTTGGCCACAATTGGTATGGGTTCATGTGCCGGCGGTTGTTTGGGGAATCACGGTTGAACTTACTGGTGGGGTCTGTCCGTTAACGCCGTTGGAACAGTGGTTGCTGATGCAGGGTGGACAGATGGGTTACCAGGGGGCCTTCTTGACGCACTACCTGTCGCCGTTTCTGTATCCAAGTGGGTTGACCGTTGATTGGCAAACATTTCTTGCGTCTCTTACGGCCGTCGTAAACATGCTGGGCTATTACTATGTGTGGCGGTTCGGGAGAAAGCTGAACGGCCACATGTAAAATTAGAGGGTTAACCGTTTATTTATGATGAGTCGCCGATTAGATTTGTCTTCGGTTGTTACGTTTACCTGTCTGTTGAGCATGGCTTGTGGTTCGCTGCCGTTACCTGACAGCGATCGGTCCGATAATGCAGGCTCCATTGATGCGGTAGTTGAGGGTGGTGGTGTAGCGGAACGTGCTGCTCAGCGACCGAAAGTACTGGTTCTTGGTGATTCTTTAACGGCCGGACTTGGGTTGGAGGCGGGAGAGTCGTACCCTGCCCAACTGCAGCACCTGGCAGATAATGCCGGGTATGCGGTAGATATTGTTCCGCACGGCGTGTCCGGTGATACCACGGCAGGTGGGTTGAGTCGATTAGAGTGGATAATCGGTGGCCAGGGCGAAAATGGAAATATCGTGAGTGTGATCGTGGCACTTGGGGGTAATGACGGTTTACGAGGCTTGCCCGTTGAGCAGATGTTCGCGAATCTCGACGCCATTATTTCTCGATTGTTGTCAGAGGACATTGGTGTTCTGTTGGCAGGTATGGAAGCGCCGCCGAATTACGGCAACGAATACACCACGAGTTTTAGGGCCGTATTTCGTGAGTTGGCGAACAAATATGATGTTGTGTATTTACCGTTTCTACTTGAGGGGGTTGCGGGCGAGCTCTCACTAAATCAGCGGGACGGCATTCATCCGAACGTGGCTGGGGCGCGTCAAGTTGCAGAGCATTTGTGGCCGGCGCTCGAAAGACTTTTCAAACAGTTGGCAGAGGATTCGGAAGTGGTGTCGCTGCGGAATGATTGAATTACACGGCGTATCGAAGACCGTCCAGAGCGGTGAAAATCCACTCACTATTGTTCACCCGCTTGACCTTGAGGTCCCAAGGGGCCAACTTCTTTCGATTGTCGGTCCTTCAGGAAGTGGCAAATCGACATTGCTAGGTCTGATTGCTGGCCTTGATATGCCGACAACAGGATCAATCGTGGTGAACGGAGTGGACATAACGAGCCTCAATGAAGATGGTCTTGCGGAGTTTCGCGGGCGAACGGTTGGATTCGTATTTCAATTTTTTCACTTGATGCCGTCTTTAACGGCGTTTGAAAACATACTTGTGCCGCTCGAAATTATTGGTAGATCCAATCCGCATGCGAGAGCGAGAAGTTTGATTAGCGAGGTTGGATTGACGGGGCGCTCCCATCATTACCCCTCGCAACTGTCGGGTGGGGAACAGCAGAGGGTCGCCATTGCCAGAGCACTCGCGAATACACCGGCAGTTCTACTCGCTGATGAACCGACGGGCAATCTAGACAGCGCGACAGGACGGTCCATAATTGATTTACTCGTTGACGTTAATCGGCGGCACGGCACGACGGTCGTTTTGGTGACCCACGATAATGATCTAGCTGCTCAGACTGACGTAACGTTGGTAATGCGCGATGGTCGAACGGAGAAGCGCCAGGTCTTACCAACAAGCAGTGGGTAAATAGCTTGCTAAGGGAGAGACTCGGACTGTAACTGATGACATTTGTGTTGGCGATGGTGTGGCGGGAATTACGGGCGACTTGGTCTCGGCTGCTGTTCTTTTTTCTGTGCGTTGCCGTTGGCGTTGGTGGCATTATCGCGATTCGCTCACTTGTACAAAACGTGCGAATTGCATTGGCATCGGAGGCTCGCAGCCTTACAGCCGGTGACGTCTATCTGAGAAGTGATCAGCCGTGGGGAGAAGAAATTCTTGATACGGTTCTGGCTAACCTAGCGGGTATTACGGATGTATCTGTTACAGAAACGGTGGATACCGTCACCATGGCACGTGTTGGTGCGGATGGTGCTGCACAGACGAAAGTCGTAGAAGTGCGTGCCGTCCAAGATGGGTTTCCATTTTACGGACGATTTGTTCTTCAAAGTGGACGAGATTACTCCTCGGTGCTTTTGAATGGGCGAGGAGCATTGGTCGGGCCAGAAGTATTGACGCAGCTTGGCATCTCAGTCGGAGATGCGATTCTAATTGGAAACAGTGAATTCAGGATCAGAGATGTGATCGTGGCGGAACCTGGTCGACAGTTGGGTGGATTTAGTTTCGGGCCACGTGTCCTTGTGGCTTACGATGATCTCGATCAAACCGGGTTGCTAGACCTTGCCATTCGAGCTGAACGCCAAGTCCTACTCAAGCTTCCTGAGGCATCGATCGATTCTGTCGTTGATTCACTTCGGGAGGACCTAGCACAAACCTATGTGAATGTCGGTTCATATCGTCGAACGGAAAATCGGATTGAGCGGCACCTTGGTCGCGCGGAGGATTACCTCAGTTTGATCGGATTTGTGATTCTCATTATTGGTGGAATTGGCGTTTGGAGTGTGACGCGTGTGTTTGTTCAACAGCGATTACGCAGTGTTGCTGTGATGAAATGTCTGGGTGCCACTACCGAACGAATTTTGTCTGTCTATGTTGTTCAGGTGGCCTTGCTGGGTTTTAGTGGATCATTACTTGGGGCGGTGTTTGCGCAAGTCGGTCTAATGTCATTACCTGACTCATTGGTCGCTCAGGCTGCTGAGGCGACGGGGTTCGGTTCGGTTTCTATATCCGTGACGAAGAGCGCGATTGCGCAGGGCATGGTAATCGGAATAATGGTGTCGGTTTTGTTCGCTCTTGTACCACTAGTTGATATCCGAAATGTTAAGCCGATTATGTTGCTTCGCTCAGGGGAGAAGCAACAGCTAGGCGGGTTCGATTGGCTTCGCGTTACATTGGTTGGAATTATTGCCATTTTGCTGGTCTTTGTGGCTAGCTGGCAGGCAGATTCGCTTAAAGTCGGAGGCTATGTTGTCGGAGGACTGTTGGCTGTCGGTGTTGTGCTTCATTTTTTGAGTCGGATGTTGGTCCGCGGTTTGAAACCGATTGAGGATGCACGGTGGTTTCCGTTACGCCATGCAGCCCTTAATCTTCGCCGCCCAGGCAACCAGACACGGGTTATTTTGTTAGCTGTCGGCTTAGGGAGTTTTTTTATCGTTGGTATTCGATCGGTGCAAGAGAACTTGGTGACTGCATTTTCTTTGGAATTGCGTGATGACATGCCGGACATGTTCATGATGGATATTCAAGAAGATCAAGTTGAGGGCGTACGAGGCATCTTAGAGGAGACCTCTCTAGGCCAGGATGGCAACGGGCCTGTGCCAGAATTATTACCCGTATTGCGGGCGCGTGTTGTCAGTGTTACCGGTCCAGAAACCGATATACAAGGGAGAGAGGCTGTCCGTCAGGCTCGGCTTGGTCGTGAATACACAGTGACGTATCGGGAACATTTGGCTGCGAACGAACGTGTTAT
>CAYFJM010000175.1:0-4644 GCA_964343415.1 uncultured Vicinamibacteraceae bacterium
TGTAACTTGAGCCAAGCCTCGTCAAATACTTCGCCCATCCCTACACGCCCGGGTCGTCAAATCGATTTGAAATAGCACCAATTCCATCTATCGCGACCGTAACAACATCGCCGTGCCTCATCGAACCAACACCCACTGATGTGCCACATGCTATTACGTCCCCGGCTTCCAACGTCATATCGTGGGACAGATGACTAATAAGTTGCGCCGGCGAAAACACCATGTCTGTTACTGGATAATTTTGCCGTTCGGTATCATTAAGCGTTGTAATTACACGCAACATCCCAAGCTCAAGACCGGTGGCAACAACAGGACCGACCACTCCAAACGTATCGGCGGCTTTTGAACGCGTCCACTGCGCGAAACCCGGATCTTTATTGAGAAGACCGATAGCCGTAACGTCATTTACACAGGTACACCCAAAAAGATAGGCCAAAGCATCTTCCGAAGACACAGCCCGACAGGTCTGACCAATAACAAGCCCAAGCTCACCTTCAAAAATAATTTTGCCGGTGTAGTTCTTGGGACGCGTGATCGGGACACCACCGTAATGAAGCGAAGTATTTACTTTTATGAAATAAAGAGGCTCTTCTGGAGTAATTCCCCCAGCTTTATCTATAAGCGCATGGTAGTTATTCGCTAGGCCAATCATCTTCCCAGGGTTAACTGGAGGCAACAATGCAATATCAGCCCGTGCCAATACCTCGCCCGTCGGTAGCGGGTTCTGAAACATGCTTCCAGTATGAACGGCAATACTGTCTTTATCCAATGTGCCAAATTTCACTGTTCCATCATGTCTAAACCGTACCCACTGCATCTTGTTCCCTCCTGCACCTATATCGACTTCCATGAAAAACGGCCCTAGGTTAGTTCGACTACTGCATTTTCCATTTGACTGACTGCAGACTCCCACGACGCCATGGTTTCAGCGTACCGGCGCGCGGCTAGGGCGCAGCGCGTACGCGTAGTCGCACCGTTGCTCCCATCAATAAAGCTACGAATAGCACCAGACAGCGCCTCCGAATTTCCTGGCGGCACCAACGTTCCAGCTTCAGGAGGGACCGTATCCGGAATTGCACCACCTGTAGTGCTGATAATAGGCAATCCTCGGACAAGAGCTTCAGCTAATACCATGCCGTACCCTTCATAATGCGAAGGCAAGACAAACACCGATGCTCGACGATACAATTCATCGAGTGTGGAAGCATCGCATTCGTGGACAAACTCGATGCGACCGACTAAATCATTATGGTTAATCGATTCAACTACGAGTTCCGCATAGGGACGATCGCGTTCCACGCTGCCAGCACAGATGCAGTGCCACGAGTAGTGTCTCAGGCTTGATAATGCACGTACAAGAACGTCGTGCCCTTTTCGTGGAATCACAGCCCCGACAACTAATAGCTCAGGCGGTTCATTCAACCCCGGGCCTTCAGCAAAATCAACTCTATCCACCCCAGGCTCAACGACTCGAATTCGTGCAGCGCTCACACCGAACCCCTTAAGAGTGCCGGCAGTAAAATGGCTCGTTACGATGACACCAGATACAGCACGAAGTGCCTGCCTTTCTAGTCTCATCAACAACTCTCGCATGTCCAACGGCAGACCTGTCTCATCAGAGAGCGGGTGATGAACCAACGCAATAAGCCGAAGTCGGCCACGGTGAAATGAGATCGCTTCTGGAGTAGCTGCTAGAGTCAGCCCATCAAGAAGGACACATGAATTATCCGGAATGCTCGCAAGCGCCCTTGCAACAGCATCATTATTCGGCAGCGGAAAATCTCCAGGCAAACTATGTACCTCAACATCCCACCCATGGTGACGCAACCCCTGAACCATCCGCGCATCATAAATGTAGCCGCCCGTGCGTTGGTCAATCGGGCCTGGCACTAAAATGTGGAGCTCTCCCGAGCTCACACCGGACCTTCAAATCGACCCCACGCCACATGTGATTCGGACAGCGTTACGGATACGGAGGTAACGCCACGAGCTATTCCACCAAGTTGTCCAGACCGGATACTACAAACAATCCGATCAAAAATTTCTCGTGCAAGGAATTCCGTGGTGGTGTTCTGTCCAGTAAATTTTGGGTCGTCGTCAAGGTTTCGAAAATTGAGATCGCTAAGAATAAGCTTGACCTGTTCACTAGCAAGACCGATATCTACAACCATTCCACTACTATCAAGTTCGGCCCGACTAAATGTGGCATCGACAACGTAGGTAGCTCCGTGCAATTTCTGGGCCGGACCAAAACCCTCTCCTTTAAAGCTGTGAGCAATCATGAAGTGATCACGGACGTTCACGCTATACACAGCAAATACTCCTTACATAAGCTCATGACTCTTCGTAGCACACTAGTTGGCACAATGTCTCACCAGGGCCATTACTTAATTCCGTCATTACAGATGGCAAGGCCCCAAACGAAGTTTGTCTATTTATAAGAACATCTAATCTATTGTCCTTCAATAACTCTAAGGCTAATGTTAGGCGAGAGTCCCTTGTCCACCGACTAAGGCGATCAACTGGCAAACGCCCCACCTGACTACTTTTAATTGTCAACCGTGAGGAGTGAAAACGCTCGCCAAGAGGTAGAGGCACGTCCTTGGTACCGTACCAACTGGCATCAACAATAGTGGTCTCGTCGCCTGCCACGGTTAATGCTGTACGCAATCCTTCAACTGTCCCACTCGAATGCACTACCAGGTCGGCAGAAGATAGAGTCGAAGCCGTAGCCTGACACAGCAAACCCAGTTCTGCCGCAATCGACTCACGCGTCTTCATAGGATCGACAATGACGACCTCACAACCCGGAACACCTTGGCACAGCATGGCGACAAGAAATCCGACGACGCCAGCACCAACGACCACTATACGATCACCAACGCAAGGTCTCGCGTCCCACAGGATATTAACTGCCGTCTCCATATTTGCTGCAAGTACCGCTCGTTTTTCAGGAACACCTTCCGGGATAACTTTTACTGCTGCAACCGGAACGTGATATAGATCCTGATGCGGGTAAAGACAAAACACTGACTTTCCGACCAACGAAGTAAGTCCTTCTTCTACAATTCCCACACTGCTATACCCGTACTTAACCGGCCCTGGGAACACCCCCTCCTGGAATGGGGCCCGCATAGGTTCATACATTGAAGGCGGAACTTCGCCCCGAAACACAAGTGACTCAGTTCCCCGACTAATTCCGCTAAACAATGTTCTGATTAGCAAGTCACCTTCTTTTCTAGGACTAAGACTCACCTGGCGTATCTCCGCCTGTCCAGGACTCTTGACCCAAAACTGGCGTGCGGTATGGTGAACAGGCATGATCGTAGGCACCCTAGTGCGATGAAAGATTTAACGCAACCCGACCTGACTTCAGAATCCCCTTCGTCCAGGCGGAAAATTGTGAGCGATCTCGTCGTTGCCCTCTTATCAGTAACTCTAACAGCAGTCGCAACAGCGTGGTTCCTTAGTCTCAGGACAGACTATTTCATAAAAACAATCGGGCTTTATGTCGCTGTGGCAACTTTATTACTCGCAAACATTCCAAACACCTTGTCTGGGCCGGGTTTGGGACACGCAAACCGCATCACTCTTTTACGAACGACTCTAATTGTGCCCATTGCAGCAATGATAACGATACCAGTTACGCTGAATACAACTGGCGCATGGTGGATTATCACAATATCAGCTATCGCGTTGATGCTTGACGGCCTTGATGGACGCGTGTCTCGCATTAAGCAATGCGAGACAACTTTCGGCGCAAAGTTTGACATGGAACTTGATGCATTCTTTTTGTTTATTCTTTCTGTCCTTGTATGGCAGAGCGGAAAAATTGGCGTCTGGATCACAGCAATCGGAATCATAAGATACGCCTTTGTAATTTCGACCTTACTCGCACCGTGGCTCGGGCAGACACTTCCAGAAAGTTTTCGTAGAAAACTAATTTGCGCTATACAAGGCATCTCACTACTCATCTGCCTCGGACCGATCGTCCCACCAACATTCGCTGCACTGGTCGGTGGTGTAGCGTTGTGTTTACTTGTAATTTCATTTGGAATAGACATTCAGTGGCTTACAAACCACAGAGAGGCAATCCGGTCTACGGATTAATGTATTTTCAAAATCGTCCACTCGCGCTTCTTATTGTGCTGGCCCCACTCCTTTACTCAGGATGTAGCCCAGAGCCCCGTCTATCGAATACCACTTTCAGCGTCGAAGAATTGAGACAACAAGCACGCTCAGGTAACAATGAGCTGCTATTTGCCTTAGGTGAACGCTACGCGAATGGAAATGGCGTGGCTAGAGACAATGTTCTCGCCTATATGTGGTACAGCCTCGCCACTGAATTCGAGACGACCGAAAAACGATACCAAGCGGGCAGAATGCAACTAACCCTGGACCGAGAGATGTTTCGACATCAAATAGCGGAAGCTGACCGCTTAGCGACTCTCTGGAAGCAACAATGGCGTTAATTGCTGTCGATGCGAGCGGCGGTGAAAGTGACTCGCCTCACTTATCCAGCCAATCATTTGTTAAGATTTGTACCGGTATCCAGCTAACAACCCATGTCCGATACAAGAAATCCTTCAGAGGATGATGAATCAACCGTCAACGACGAGCAGACCGACGATGCTACAGTGGGTA
>CAYFJM010000176.1:0-4638 GCA_964343415.1 uncultured Vicinamibacteraceae bacterium
TCCCAGCATTAATTGGATTGACACTCTATGGCGTACTTCCAATTCTTCGTAACACAGTCACCGGGCTCGCCAACATAGACCCCCAAATCAAAGAAGCTGCACGCGGCGTTGGGATGACACCGCAACAACAACTAATAACCGTCGAGCTTCCTCTCGCAATGCCTGTGATTATTGCTGGCATCCGTACTGCAACGGTGTGGACTGTTGGAATTGCAACACTATCAACCCCTATTGGGGCCACCAGTCTCGGAAATTACATTTTCAGTGGACTACAAACGCGTAACTACACGGCCATTCTGGTTGGCTGTATCGCCGCGGCAGGCCTGGCACTCAGCTTGGATCGATTGGTCCATAGTATCGAAACAAGCATCGCCAAACAATCTCGGAAGAAACTCATCACAACACTCTGTTTCATTACGGTTTTATTTACCTATTCGAGCATCACCGTTGTGCGGCCATTCGGAGGAGAAAGTCAGCGGCCCATCATTATCGGGGCAAAAAATTTCACTGAACAGTACATATTGAGCGAAGCATTGTCTGAATGGATCGAACAGCAAACTGGTCGTCGTACCACCCTTATGCAGTCACTGGGATCCATCGTCGCATTCGACGCTCTTCGTGAAGGTGATATTGATATCTACGTCGACTATTCTGGAACACTCTGGGCCAACGAAATGCGGCGCAACAGCGTCGGTGCGTCCCGTAATGAAGTACTCCGGGAGGTTCGGCAATTTCTTGCAACAGAACACCAAATCTCATTGGCAGCTGTTCTCGGCTTCGAAAACAGTTACACCCTGGCAGTTCGAGCTCAAGATTCCCGGCGTCTTGACTTACGAACCATCAGCGATCTCGCAGGTCACGCGACTAATTTAACTATCGGTGGTGATTATGAATTCTTCGTACGACCTGAATGGGTCTTACTGCAAGAACATTACGATCTTTTGTTTAGTGAGCAACGAACGATGGACCCCGCTTTAATGTATCAAGCAGTGGCCGCGGGCAATGTTGATGTCATCAGTGCTTTTTCGTCAGATGGACGCATTAGTTCTTATGACCTGGAAATACTTGAAGATGACCGAAATGCGATCCCCCCATACGATGCAATTGTGCTTGTCGGTTCTCAGTTAGTAAAAGAAACACCAAACATCATTAGCGTACTTTCCATACTTAACAATACAATCGACGCAAACCAAATGCGCAAATTAAACCTACAGGTTGATGAGCAGGGCCATTCGCCTCGGACCGCTGCGCTAACTTACATTGACCAACTACGCAGCACAGCGACGGAGAGCCGGTGAGTATTCTCAAGATATTTGGGGTGTCAGGAGATACAACATCGACGAATGAACAAAGTGGTAGCGATGGTGAATCGATTCGACAGATCACCAAAGAGCTAGATGCACTTCCCGATGATCAAGCACTCCGCCTCGCGACATTCGCTTATGTACTGGGACGTGTCGCGCATGCTGATTCACATTTCAGTAAAGCCGAAACAGACAAAATGCAAGATATTGTGCAGGTGCTCGGACATATTCCAGAATCGCAGGCTGTTCTGCTTGTTGACATAGCGAAACATCAAGTCAAACTTTTCGGTGGTACGGACAATGTTGCTGTCAGTAAACAGTTTCGACAACTGTCAACACCTGAACAACGCATTGAACTGCTGGAATGTGTGTTTGCTGTCTCGGCCGCTGACGACTCTATTACTGTGGTTGAAGAGGGACAAGCTCGCCAAATTTCAAGCGAATTAGGCCTTACTCACAAAGAGTTTGTTCAGGCACGATCTGCCTACGTTGACCACCTTGAAGCCCTAAAAGCCTTAAGAGCGAGTCATTCCAAAACGAAACAGTAGCTAAGTGTTATCAACTGCCCGTGACGGGTTTGTGCCCAACATCACGGCGAGCCAGCGAAATTCATGCGTGTTCTCTAACGTAATCTTGACGACCATTGTTAGTGGCACAGAAAACAACATGCCGACTGGGCCCCATACCCACCCCCAAAACACAAGGGAAATGAAGACCACCAAGGTGGATAGGCCAAGCCGCTTCCCCATCAATGTCGGTTCGAGCAAACTACCAAACAGAACGTTTACAACCAGATAACCAACCGCGACAACCACCGCAGACAGTGGCCCTAAGTCCGGTTGGATAAGTGCTAAAAGTACCGCTGGAACGGCAGCAAAGATTGAACCGAGAGTTGGGATGAAGTTAAACATAAATGCGAGCAGTCCCCACGAGAGCGGAAAGTCCAACCCCATCAGAGCCACCCACATACCGATAACCACGCCCGTCGCAGCACTAATTGCAGTTTTTGCTACAAGATAATTCTGAATCTGTGCCGCCATTCTCGTCATCGGGCCAAATAAATCATTCGTATCTCCGAACGCGGTCTTCAACTTTTCACCAAAACCGGCCGCTTCAAACAAAATAAATACAACCGTCAATAAAACAAGAAAACTATTTGACAGCAAGGACCCGAGTGCTCTTAACGTGTCACCAATTACACCTCCAGCCAGGTCGAGCACACCGGACGGTGCCATAGCAGTGGTCAATTGATCAGCGGGCACACCATAACGCTCAGCTAAATCAGTCGCCGAAACCAATAACTCTTGTAATCTTGCCTGGTAAGTCGGCGCAACCACTGACAATTGATTTAGTGATGTCGCCATCACGCCAACCAAAATACCGACAATTGATACGGCCGTCAGAATCGTTAACATCACCGCAACAGGTTTCGGCACACGATTACGCATAAGCCAATTCATCAGTGGCACATTTACGACGGCGAGAAATACAGCAATTAGAAATGGTAGGATGATTGGCGCTGCGGCACGCAGTCCAGCAATGATCACAACAACACATGCCGCGACAATCAAAAACCGTAGCCCGGCGTCTCGTTGCGTGGATTCTACCGTCATGTCACTTTAAACCAATGTCCGGACAAACCTGGAGTCTGATCTTTCCCATCGACCGTAACTCCTAAACCCAATCGAAGGGCCCTACGAGCGTAACTGTTCACGCTTATATTTGAAAGAGCTTTCACGCTTAATTTCGTAAGTTTAGCCAATCGAACAAAGCAATCAGCAACCTGTTCCGGCCTATACTGGCTCGCAGGTTAAGACCAAACTCCAAAGTCCTCTCCAATCAAATCCTAACACCCAGCAATTGACCGAGACCCCTGTTTCACAAATCAGCTCCAAGCAACGACCCGTTCGACGTTCTCAGCTCTGCTTTAACCTTCTGTAGACACTGGAAAGAAGTTCTCTACAGTTATATTTTCGCTACCTATAACCAAAAAAAATACCTTTATCGGTTGATTAGCCCCAAGCATGCTGTACTCATAAGAATTCAACGTCGTTTCACGTCACCGTTGCCGACTACTATAAGATCTCTACTAATAGAATGTGATGGTCAGCATGCAGGCTACTGCCGCAACGACCGGTATACTAGATTGATGTAAGGGGAAACGAGAGCAGTTCGTGCGCCATCCGCGTTGATGCGAAAGTGGCGGAATTGGCAGACGCGCCGGATTTAGGATCCGGTGGCCGCAAGGCCATGGGGGTTCAAGTCCCCCCTTTCGCACCAATCTCTCGCATCAGTAAAAATGGTCAACCAAGTAGAACACACCTTAACACACGGCAATGACCGTCTTGGCAAGTGACACCAATAATGAAGACAGACTTTACGAAGGTCAGTGAGTGTCGGCAAGAATTAACTGTAGAGATCCCAGCCGAAGAGGTTGAGAAAACGCTAGAGCGCCTCTCAAAAGGCTACGGACGAACGGCCAAGATCCCAGGGTTCCGTCCTGGAAAAGTCCCGGCTCAAGTTATTCGTAATCGCTTTCGAGAACAACTGCTGCATGACGTCGCGCAAGAACTTGTCCCAAAAGCTGTTGATGACGCCCTCGCAACAAATGAACTGGTACCTATCGCCACACCTGATGTCCGAGACGTAAATGTCAACGAAGGCCAACCATTAACCTTTCGCGCGATCTTCGACACATTGCCGATCGTCGATCCCGGGCGCTACGACGACTTCACACTCAGACAAACGCCAGTAAATATTGATGACGAAGCGGTGAATAAAGCAATGAACCAATTACAAATTAGGGCCTCGCGATTAGATCCAGTCGAAGGACGTAGTATTGAGCACGGTGACACAGTAACACTCGACCTGGAGCGCCAACTGGTAAATCACCCTAATGACAAGAATAACGAATCTTCTACGGAACCTGAGCAACACCGTGATGTATCTGTAGAGATCGGCCACGCCTCAAACCCACCCGGATTTGACAAAGAACTAATTGGACTCAACATAGGCGATGCTCGGTCATTCAGTGTTAATTTCCCTGACGACTACGAAGTCTCATCGTTTGCCGGGGCAGAAGCGAACTATCAAATAGAGGTTAAAAAAATCCAGCTGAGAATTTTACCTGTCCTAGACGATGATTTCGCTAAACAAGCAGGCGACTTCGAAAACCTTTCCGCATTACGAGAAACAATTAAAAATGATCTCAACAAGCAAGGAGAGATCGAAGCCAAGAATGATGTCCGGCAAGATCTACTTCGACAACTGGCAGGGCGTTTCGCCACCGAAGTACCTGAAACGCTTGTCTCACAGGAAGTCGAGCGGAGAGTCG
>CAYFJM010000177.1:0-4631 GCA_964343415.1 uncultured Vicinamibacteraceae bacterium
AGGGAGGCGAAGCGACACTGTTCGTCTCTCCGAGTGGAGAGTCGATGCTCGTTGATGCCGGCTGGCCAGGTTATAACGGCCGCGATGCGGCGCGGATCGTAGCGGCCGCGCACGATGCCGGAGTGACCAAAATTGACTATCTTCTTGTGACCCACTTTCATACCGACCATATGGGCGGGTCGCTTCCACTTGCGGAGCAAATTCCAATTCTTCATTTTGTTGACCATGGGTCGAGTCCAAACCTTGGAGCACGTGGACAAGCAGCCTTTGACCGGTACGCAAATTTACGAATTCAAGCCGAGCATCTTCATGTCGAGCCTGGTGACACTGTCCCGATTACAGGAGTGGACGTCCGGATTATTGCGGCGGGAGGACAGGTTTTATCCGAACCGCTGGCTGGTGCCGGATCTCCTAATCCCGCGTGCGAGAACTTTCTGTTTCATGGTGAGGAGATTACGAGCAGAGCCGGTGACGCGGAAGACCAGTTATCTGTGAGTGCCGTGGTTGCGTATGGTCAGTTTCGTAGCGTCATCATGGGGGACCTGACGTGGAATAAAGAACACGCGCTCATGTGCCCGACCGATAAAATCGGACCGGTTGATGCGTATCTGGTGTCCCATCATGGCGCTCATACCTCAGGGTCAGAAGCGTTGGTTTATCCGTTGGCACCACGGGCAGCCATTATGAACAATGGACCCCGCAAAGGCGGAGCCAGCCAAACATTTGAAATTCTTAGCACCGTTGAGAGTCTCGAACACCTCTGGCAGAACCACTACGCTGTTGATGCGGGAGTGCTTAATAGCCCCGAACGGTTTATTGCCAATTTGGACGATGGAAGTGAACAGGTGCCAGCTGGTGAGTCTCCGGTGCACGTCGGGCCTGCCGATTGGATCAAACTGACGGCACAAGCAAACGGAAGCTTTATCGTAACCAACAGTCGCAACGGACTGCGTCACGAGTACCCAACCCGCTAGACCAGTTCCCGCGTAACCTTGTCGTGGTACTCACCCTAGTACATTACAAATGCAAATAGTTGTGTCCCGGTAGCCACCAGTACATGTTGTCGACCGTCGATGAGGTACGTTTCTGGGGCGTTAGAAATATTTCCGATACGCGTGTTCCACAACAAGGTTCCATTTGCTGCGTCAAACGCCACGAAGTTTCCGCTACCGTCGCCAGTAAAAACTAACCCCCCCGCTGTTGTCAGTACACCGGCACCCCCTCCCCCTCCCGGAGGCCAGGCATGACGCCAGACAGTCCGCCCGGACCGGTAGTCAATTGCTGAGAGCGCGTTCCCGCCAGACCCTACGGTGACACGATCTTTTCCGCCGAGCCCCATGGATCCGCGCGGGTCTGGGTCCGTTAGATATAACAGGTTAAAGCCATTATTTTCCTGGGTATAAAACAGGCCGGTGTTCGGATTGAACGCTGGGGGTTGCCAATTAGCGACACCGCCCTCGACCGGTGAGACAAGAGCACCAGGAATAATCGCTTCCTTGTCAGGATTTGGGTTTGGTTCGCCGGTGTCACGGATGTGACTGGCCCAGTTCGAGGTGGCCCCGTAGCGACTGGTTGTAATATGTGAACCGGTCACGCGATCGACCGTAAAGAAGTAGCCGTTTCTTGCAGCGGTCGAGACGAGCTTTCGTGGTTCACCGTTTATGACTCCATCGATCAAGATGGGGGTCTGGGCCGAATCCCAGTCGTGGGTGTCATGTGGCGACGTTTGGAAGTACCAGGCCATTTCACCGGTGTCCACATCAACGGCAATGAGTGTGCACGTGAACAGGTTGTCACCTGGACGAGCAACCCCTGTGTACCCAGGTGTCGGATTGCCAGTGCCAAAAATGTAGTAGTTCGTCTCTGGGTCGTAGACTCCGGGGACCCACACTTGCCCGCCTCCGTGTCGTGCTGCGTCAAGATTGGGCCATGTGTCGAGACCCGGGTCACCGGGCTCCATGGGGACGGTGTAGAACCGCCATTGCAGCGCACCGGTTTCTGGATCAAACGATTGCAGAAACCCGGGGGCATCGAGATCGTTGCCGGTGCCAACCAAAAGATGATCTCCGACTACGATGGGGGCCATCGTTGAAAAATATTGTTCTTCGAAGCTTGCGATTTCAACGTGCCAGTTTTCTTCACCGGTTTGTGCATTAAGTGACACGAGGTAGTTATCGACGGTTTCAAAGAACAGAGAGTTCCGCCAGATGGCTGCACCACGGTTCCCGATATGCGGGCCACCGCGTGTTTTCCAGAAATAATGCCATCGGGTGCCGCCGTCACGCGCATCGATTGCCCAGACGTGGTCTGGAGCGGTGACATACAGCAAATCGCCGACTTGGAGGATAGATCCTTTGATGCGTTGTGCGCCGATCGTAAAGTCACCGGTTCCTTCACCGCCAATGAATGTTGGGCTGTCTGGTCCATTGAGGGATGGCATCCCGGTGTTCATCTGCCGTGTCCACGCCAGCGTCAGACGTTGCACGTTATCCGTGGCCACTTGATCAAGAGCGCTGTAGCGCCGGCCTGTGTAGTCACCCGAGTATGTAGGCCATGAGTTTTCTAAAGGTTCCAGAAGCGTTATCGGATCAAGGCCGTCCTCAGATTGACCACTGACGGCGACCGGGATCAGTAGAGAGACGACGAAGCCGACCACAAATCGGAATGAGGATGTCAGAGTCATTTCAATGTTGAAAGGTACGCGGTAACGTTGTGAATATCACGGTCCGCATAGAGGGGTAACAGCTCAGTGTGACGCGCCAGAGGGTTCTCCACCTGGATGCGTGGATTATCCCCTCTTCGGGTAAACGAACGATGTTGACCGTCTGTTGTTGTTAGTACGACAAGAAAGTCGTTCAAACGCTCGAGGCGCCCGCTAACACGTTCGTTGGATGCAGTCGTCACGGTCACGGTAACCGGCGGGCGGGCTGCATTTCGGGTGCCGCCTCGCACCCACGTATTCTGTAATTCTTTGGCGGTCGGAATGCGGGCCGCGATGCCACTCAGATCGCCGGTGGCGGAATGGCATGTCCCGCACGTTGCCTCGAAGTAACGCTGTCCTTCGGACGCATTTCCGACAAGGATGTCGAGTTCCGCTTCGTCTCCGATCGGGGGACCGCCCTGCCGGGATGCCGTCGAAAGCACACTGTGGATATAGGTCACAATGGCGTGGGCGTCATTCTCCGAAAGTGATTGCGGAGGCATGTTGCCGCCACCTGGACTCGATTGGCCATCGCGGATCACGGGCCAAATGGTTTCCCCGGCAAGATCTTTGAGCACAAGTTGCGACCGCAGTAAATTAGGGCCACCGAGGTCACCCCCCCTCAGGTCCATACCATGACACGCGCGGCAATTGATACCGTACAAAGCCTGTCCGCGCTCAACGACCGCCGGGTCTGCGGGTGGCCGCTGAAGTGCTGGGTACAGACCCTGGTTTTGCCCGGACAGTCCCGCCGAAAACAGGCAGATTAGTGCGGCGGTCATCGCGCCGCGGCGAAAGGCACGTATCACAGACATGAGTGTATCAGTCTTGTTCGATGGCGAGGCCCGCCCGGACTAGAATGACAGAGGTTCTAACCGTAAATATTTCGATGCGACGAGCATTAAAGACAGTCGTGGTCATCCTCATTAGTTGTGTCGCTGTTGCTGAAGCGCAATCGCGCTTTGGGGATTGGGGACGACGAGAATTGCCGTACCGCGGTGAGGTCACGTTTGTCCGGTTGCGGTGGCAGGGCGGTACACATGGTGTACCAGTTTTTGCGCGCGGTCCGAACTTTTGGCTGCACGAGTTTCCCCGCGCTGAACAACATTTGATGACGTTGCTCAAGGATTTCACCACGGTTGATACCCGTGTTGACGGGAGCTTGATTCTGACGCTTGATGACCCTCAGCTTTTCAATCACCCCGTGGCATTAATGCAAGAACCGGGATTTTGGATTATGACGGATGAGGAAGCGAAGGCTCTCCGAGCGTATCTGCTCAAGGGAGGCTTTGTCATCTTCAATGACTTTGAAGGACAGCAGTGGGATAACTTCGAGGCGCAGATGCGACGTGTGTTACCGACCGCGCGTTGGTTACCCATTGACGAGACTCATCCGATTTTCGATTCATTTTTTCATGTTGAACAAATCCACTTGCCCAACCCCTTTAATCACCACCTTGCGGGCCTTACACCGGAGTATTTTGGTTTGTTTGAAAACAACGACCCGGCCGGTCGAATGATGGCCATTGCCAATTACAATACGAATCTCGCCGAGTACTGGCAGTCTGGCGGAACCGGGTTTTTTCCTGTCGAACCGATGAACAACGGGTTTGAACTTGGCATCAATTACATGATGTACAGCTTGACCCATTAAGTTAATTGAACGGGTTTGCCGTGGCGGTGACGGACAAGTTCTTCATTGCGCACACGGGATGGGATGGCCAGGAAGTTTCTACTCCTAACCACCCAGAAATACACAGTCTACTGGTCTAACGACGTAACTTTCTGTGTGTTTTTCCGTCGAGCACCGGCCATGATGCCGGTCATGCCGTAGTTGCCTTCGTGGCAGGCATACTCAAACAGCACACCGTCCGTGCGTCGAAAGGGAATTGCGACGGTAAACGGACGGGAGTAGTTGTTCGGGTCTTCA
>CAYFJM010000178.1:0-4628 GCA_964343415.1 uncultured Vicinamibacteraceae bacterium
TCAGCAGCGACTGCGCAATCATTGCAAGAGTTAACAACATGACACAATACTCCGTATTTATATAGATATTTATGTCGATTTTGGATGACTCTTCGTCGCTTGCTCCGTCGCTTCTTGTTTCAATGCCCCAGATGCAAGACCCGAACTTTGAACGCAGTGTAATTCTTCTGTGTGAACACAATGCCGAAGCGGCGTTTGGCCTTGTATTGAATCGTCGCACGGATACTCCTGCATCGAAAGTGGTCCAGCTAATTCCGCGCGTTGTTTCTTCGACTTCTGATTTAGTGGTGGAAAAGGAGCAGTCTGGGCTGGAGCTTTGGATTGGAGGTCCGGTGGAACCTGAGCGGGGTTGGATCTTGATGGGGTCTGAGCCTAATGATGTCGAAGCTGTTCGAGTTTGTGAGGGGATTTTTTTGTCGACGTCTTCAGTACTATTACGAACCTTACTTGAAGGTCCACCACCGCCAAGAACACGATTGTTGACTGGGTGCGCTGGTTGGGACGCTGGTCAACTAGACGCCGAGTTGGCGGCATCAGCATGGCTCAATGCCGAGATTGATCTCGATATTATTTTCGAGACGGCCCCTAACAAAATGTGGGACGCGGTTATCCGTCGATTGGGTGCGGACCCAACGCTACTAAAAGCAGGTGGTGGTAGCGTTCATTAGTTGTAGCCGGTCCTATGTGCCGAGAGTCGTTCTAGCGAGAGTCGGCGTGATGTGTCATCGAAGGTCTGGCTTTTCGATTTACGGTTCGTATCTGTAGACCACACCATTTTTCATAACAAATCTGACTCGTGACATTGCAGTAATGTCTTCCAGTGGGTTGCCATCAACCGCGACCAGATCCGCGATATATCCTTGCGTGATTTGTCCCAGAGTATCCGAGAGTCCAAGGGCACGTGCCGCTCTTGAAGTAGCCGATACGATTGCATCCATTGGATCCTGCCCGCCGTCTCGTACGCGAACGATGAATTCTTCAAAGTTTCGTCCGTGCGCCCCTGCAACAGCATCAGTGCCAAAAATAATTTGGACGTTTGGATTTTGGATGGTTCTCGTGAACGTAATGAGGCCGCGTCGCCGCGCGTCGGCCATGAGGGCGAAGCCTTCCTCTGAATAATTTCCGATACCGAGAAATCGATCGCGATATTGCTCGTAGTTGTCATACAACAAGCCAAGGTGTGGGTCGAGGTAAGTGCCTTGGTCTGCAAGCAGTTCGATGGTCTCGTTGTCGTAACGGTTACCATGTTCGATAGAGGTGCATCCGGCCCGCGCGGCGGAACTAACAACTTCCGAACCATACGCGTGAACCGAAACTCGGAGTCCTTGCGCAAGACCTTCCTCGCATGCTGCATTAAGTTGATCGTCACTCAAGACGCGTCCACCACCGTCACGAATACTGGCAGACGCGAAAACCTTGATTACGTCGGCGCCCTCTGATTTGAGTTGCCGGATTCGAGTGCGAATTGCAGCTGCATCTCCGGTGTCGATCGTTATAGGTTCACGTGATGTTAGCACCCGAGGCCCCGGTAAATCGGTGCGCATGATCCAATTTTGAAGCTCCGTATCAAGTGGGCTTCCAAGACTTTGGACCGTTGTAAATCCAGACATTAGTGTTCGGTAAGCATTGGAAAGGCCGTAAATAATTGAAGTCGAGGTAGGTTCGTCTTCTGTCGGTCTGTGAAGTCTGTTATCGTCGCCAAAGTGCGACATGAGATGTACATGGGTGTCGATCCATCCGGGCATGAGTGTTAGGTCTGATAGGTCGTAAGTTACTCTGCCGCGTAGCGAATCGATACGCGTAATTTGGTCATCGGAAACAAAGATCCGTGCATCGCGTCGAGTATTCCCGATTCCATCGATCATGAGGCCAGCACGGATAGTCGTTGGAGGTTCTTGCGAGTAACTTACCGGGACGGAAGAGAGTCCGCAGATAATCGTGAGTACGACACACCGACCAATAAACGTGCTGTTGACTAACGAGGTTTCGAAGAATCGTTGTTTCATGGGAGTCGTCCTGATGGGGGACGCGACCGTCCCGTTGTCCGTTCATTTTTCCGTTCGCTCAGTACGTTGCGTTCGGCATTTCGTATTTCAAGATCAATTTGTTCATCTGTCATGCGATGGTATTGCTCGAGTCGTTCTGGAGAGAGTTGACCGTTCTCCGAAGCCTTCCGTACGTTGCATCCTGGTTCTGTTCGGTGTGAGCAATCTCTAAAACGACAATCGGTCGACAGTAAATCAATATCTTCAAAAGAGTGCTCAACGGCGTGGTCGATATTCCACGCCGTGAATTCGCGCATGCCAGGTGTATCGATGATGATGCCGCCATTCGACGCAACGATAAGTTCACGATGAATGGTTGTATGTCGTCCCCGGCTGTCTGATATGCGTACTTCTTGAGTACGTTGTCTTTGTTCGCCTAGTAGGCAATTGATGATGGACGATTTTCCGACGCCGGAAGAACCAAGCAGTGCAATAGTTCGGCCGGTGTTTAAGTAGCTACCAAGTTGTTTGATTCCAACTGCCGTGTGGCAGGAATTGGTGTGGATGGTGACGTCTCCAGAGATTTTTTGTACCTCACAGATGCACCGAGATACGTCTTTTCGTAGATCAGATTTGTTAAGGACAACGATAGGTTTCGCGCCACTCTGTTCCGCGGCTACGAGATACCGCCCAATACGTCTGGCATTAAAATCGGCGTCTAGCCCCGCTACTATAAAAACAATATCGATGTTGGCCGCGATCACTTGCTGTGTTGTGGGTTCTCCGATCGCTTGACGAGCAAAACAGCTGCGCCGTGGAAGAATCGATTTGATTGTTGCAGACTGCGCTCCATCAACAAGGCTGACAGCAACCCAGTCACCAACGGCAGGTAAATCCGATTGCGTTTTCGCATTATGGCGCATTCTTCCTGCGGTACGGGCGAGTAGTTCTCCTTGAGCGGATAGTAGGCGGAAAAGATGATTGTGTTCAATTTCAACTCGGGCTGGAACGAGCGACGAGTCACTAAGTGCTTCAAAGTCAGCTGAAAACTTCTTATCCCAACCGAGATCGTGAAGCGTGATCTGTCTGTTTGTCATTAAATTAAATGGTGCCCGTTCGTTTAGCCATTATTGCTATGTGCGTGTGTCACTGAGTTTAGGTGATGTTGTTGCGAGTCATTTTAAGCAAGTAGTTGGTTGTTAATAGGTATGAATAATTAGTTTTAACTGGAGATGTTATGTTTTAGTAATGTTTTTGTAGCGTGATCATACGTCTGTTGAGGGATTAGCGGGCGTCATACTTTTATCCCAGAGAAGTGGGTGCGATGTCGGAACGGAGGCGTCAATTCCTGACGTTAAACCATGAACACCGATTCCGAGCAATCGCACTGGTCGGTTTGCCGCATCAGTTCGATCAATTAAATTTCGAGCCCGTCCTGCAATCTGTCGACCGCTGTTTGTGGCGACGGAATGCGTATCGGTACGTGTAATAGTTTTGAAGTCTGAGTACCGTACTTTGAGTGTGACAGTTCGAGCATAGAGTTTCCTCTTCAATAACCAGTTTGCATTGGCTAGTGCCATACGTTCGATTTCATTTTTTATTTCGTCGATGTTGCTTAAATCTATTGCATAAGTACGTTCTGAGCTGTGAGATTTCACTGATCTGTTGGTTACTACGGGCCGGTTGTCGACACCATAAGCAAGTTGCGTAAGCGACGATGCATGCGATCCAACGGCTTCTCGTAAATCTGAGTTGTCAATAGCTCTAAGGTCAACGAGACGTGTAACGCCAATCTTCCGAAGTTTTCTCGCTGTTACCGGACCGACGCCCCACAAGGCTTCGACGGGCAGTTTCTGTAAGAAATTCTCAACACGCTCTGGCGCGATTACAGTTAAGCCATCTGGCTTTTTCCACGCGGAGGCGATCTTTGCTAAGAATTTATTTGGAGCGACACCTGCTGAGGCTGTTAAACCGGTTTCATGAAAAATTTGAGCCTTAAGTCTTTTGGCGACAGTCGTGGCTAGCGGTTCGTTCCAGGTATTTGTGGTTACGTCGAGATATGCCTCGTCGAGTGACAATGTTTCAACGGTAGGAGTCACTGTCTTGAACAGTTCGAAGACTTGTTTTGAGATAGTTCTATACTTTGCAAAGTTAGGTCTGACAATTACTAATGATGGACAGAGATGAACCGCTTTTGCCATTGAGAGGGCCGAGTGGATTCCAAATTCCCGCGCTTCGTAACTGGCAGCCGCCACCACACCACGCCCTTCTGGCTTTCCTCCAACGGCTACAGGTTTTCCTTTTAAATCCGGCTGGTCACGTTGTTCAACCGATGCATAAAAGGCATCCATGTCGATATGAACAATTCTGCGGATAGGGGAAGCCATGGCGAAAGTCTACTACTATGGGTATTGAATCAGTGCCGAAGAACACTAGCCAACACGACAAAAAACGACGCTTAACAATAGGCTCCTGGCATGAAGCTCGTGCGTTGATGTGGCGTTATCGTTATCGGCTGGCACTTGGTCTTGCCATGATGCTTGTGAGCAATTTAGCGGGACTCGTGTTGCCGGCTATGTCCCGCTACATCATCGACGTCGTCGTGCCAGAGGGTCGTGCTGAGGATTTGCTTTGGCTCGCCGG
>CAYFJM010000179.1:0-4605 GCA_964343415.1 uncultured Vicinamibacteraceae bacterium
CGAGATTCGGCGGCGGTACGTCTGGAGGTGCACCTGGTCCATCACCGACCCCGCCTGTTCCGTGACAGGATCGGCAAAATCTGACATAGATTTTGAGTCCGCCGGCGACAGACTCGTCTGACATGGCCACAGGATTATCCGGAACTCCCTGATTCATTTCGATTTCGTTGGCATTTGCCGGGTTGATAACCCAAAGAACTGTCAGCAGAATGTTGGTGATCAAGAAGTTGGGGAAGTGATTTCGCATTCAAAAATCTCCGGCCAAGATGAAGGTTTTGCCGGCACAGTATAGCCGGTATTTATTAACAGAATATGTCTGAAGAAAAAGTTATTGATAAGATTTCTTTTTATATTTTCGTGGTCGGGAGAGAGAACATATCGTGATAAATATTAATAACTGGATAGGTCAAGTGGTGTGTTCGGTTTTTATGTGTCTAATAGTAGGAATCACTGCTTCAGTCGTAATTGCTCAAACCAATACCGGTGAGATTGCTGGGTCGGTTCGTGATGAATCGGGCGGAGTTTTACCTGGTGCGACGATAAGAGCGACACACGAAGGCACTGGGTTTTCTGTTGAGCGAGTTACGGATGTTGACGGTCGATTTTTTCTTTCGGCGCTTCCGATTGGAAACTGGGAAGTTACAGCAGAGCTTCCGGGGTTTAGTCGTGTCGTTCAAGATGGCGTGACGTTGCAGATCGGACAGACACTTGATCTTCGACTGCAGTTGGAGCTTGGGCAACTTACGGAAGAAGTAACGGTTCAGGCTACAGTGCCGTTACTGCAGAGTACAAATGCTGAGATCAGTGACGTCATAGATAACCGAGAAGTTGAACAAATTCCATTGAACGGGCGGCAGTTTCTTCAGTTGGCGCAGCTGAGTGATGCCGTTGTGATTCCTCCAGGAGGAACTCGAGGAGCGGCATTGCAACAGGCTGGTCCTCTTCCGAATGTGGGTGGGCAACGTGCGGGGCACAATATTTATATGTTGGACGGATTCAAGGTTACTGACGAACTGTTCAATAATTTGGTGATTAACCCGTCTGTTGATTCAATTCAAGAGTTCAAAATCCAAAAATCGATGTATCCACCAGAATTTGGTGGAAAAGCGTCGGCGCTGATCAACATTGCCACAAAGACTGGAACAAACGACTTTCGAGGAAGCGCATTTACTTTTGTTCGCGATGAGCGGTTCGATGCGCACAATTTTTTTGATCCCCGTGACAAACCCGTACCACCGCTTGATCAGCGGCAATTTGGTGGGTCATTCGGGGGGCCGATAATCTCAAACCGGACGTTTCTGTTTTTGAGTTACGAGGGACAGCGTATCGACCGCGCGTTAACGAAGACATTTTCTGTGCCGACATCGGCAGTAAGAAATGGAAATTTTGAAGGGTTTGGGCAATTATGCGATCCATTGACACGGAATTCTCAAACGGGTGTTTGTGGATCGTTTTTCCGAAACAATCAAATTCCGTCGAGTCGGATTGATCCACTCGCTTCACAGTTTCTGCAGAAGGTTCCGTTACCGACGGGAGCCGGCGAAGTTCAAAACCTGACAGCCGTTGACCAATTTACTTCAGATGTCGACCAACTTAGCGTTCGAATAGATCATCGTTTTGGCCCGAATGATCAAATGTTTGGTCGGTTGAGTACTTTTGATGCAGGTGATGTGCAGCCGTTTGGCACGAGTGTTCAACAGGAGGCTTTGATCCCTGGCTTTGGGCGTACGCTTGGAACGAAGACCCGGAATTTGGGGCTCAGCTACACTCGTACCCTGGGTCAGTCCATGCTCAATGAAACGCGATTTGGATGGATGGATGTTGACGGTGGTCAACAAAGCCTGAATCGTGGCGTAGATTTTGCAGGCAACGTTGGCCTTGAAGGGGTAACACGTGACCTACGTGATATTGGATATCCCCAGATAGATACAGGTGGCTTCTACAGCGCCATGGGAGACCCAGCCAGTTTTATTTATCGACGTAATTCGCATTTTGAGTTGTACAACAATTTTTTGATCGATCGTGGCGCACACAGGATGAAATTTGGTGCGTATCTGTTTCACCTAAAGTTCCGTCCAGAAAATCCTGAGAGTGCTCGAGGACGTTTCTTGTATACGGGTCAGTTTAGCGGCAACCCGTTTGCTGACTTTCTTCTCGGGTATCCAGTGCAGTCCCGATCGGGTATTGGTGGCCGTGGAAGTGAAGATGGACGAACTAACTGGCTGCATCTTTACGCGCAGGATGATTGGCGAATGAAAGACAATCTGACGGTTAATTTTGGATTGAGGTATGAGATTAACCAACACATGTACGATGTTAATAATCGTTTATCGTCGATCGACTTTTCTGTACCTGGTGGTCGGTATGTTATTGCCAGTGATACGAACGGAAATATTTCTCCCTCGGCAACTGCGTTGCTTCCGTTGATTCCTATTCCTTGGGTGCCGTCATCAGAGATCGGTTGGGACCGCAGTTTGCTCCGGCCCAGCAAGAAACGTTTTGCCCCGAGACTTGGATTTGCGTATGTGCCGGACGAAGACGGGAAAACCGTTGTGCGTGGAGGGTATGGAATCTTTTTGAATCAATGGGCGTATAGCGTTCAAACATTATTTGCTCGGAACTTACCGTTTTTCTTTCTTAAGCAGGTGGATGTCCCAGTTACTCAGTTTGTACCAACATTTAATACGAGGACAATGTTGTCTTCTGATCCGACAGGTAGTATTGGCGGATCGATTATGGACCATGACTACCAGGTTGAGTACACGCAGACATGGAGCGGTGGAGTCCAGCGAGAAGTCCTCCCGGGGACCGTTGTCGAAGTGTTCTACATGGGGTCATATACGCTAGGGGCCGACAACTCGACGATACATAATGTGCCTTTGCCTGGGGCGGGCGCAATCAGTAGCCGTCGAGATGTTCCAGCGTTGTCGGGGATTCGTGCCATCCGGTTTGATGGTACGTCGATCTACCACGCCGTAACGTTCAAGGCAGAGCGTCGCTTGCGAAATAATGTCGCTTTGAATACGGCGTATACGCTTTCACGCTCCCGGGATGATGCATCTAGTCCTGGCGCGACCGCCTTTGAGTCAAACGTTCCGCAGAATGTACGAAACATTTTTCCAGGTGAGCAAGCGCTATCGAGTTTTGACCATCGCCATCAGTTCGTGGGTAGTGGAAGTTTTGAATTCCCGTCTCTGCGAGGTTCTGGTGGGTGGCAAGAGGATTTGTTCGGTAATTGGCGGATTAATGGCGTGGTCACCATTCAATCGGGTGCACCTTTTACGGTCAATCTTGTCGAAGACCGTGCAAATATCGGCGCGGGACCGGCTCAGCGGCCGGACCTTACCGGTGACCCAAATTTGCCCGCGGATCAACGTTCTGCTGACCGATGGTTTAACACGGACGCGTTTTCTTTGCAGGCCCCATTTACCTTTGGTTCAGCGCCTCGCAACCCAGTTTTTGCACCTGGGTACGCCAATGTTGATATGTCATTACAAAAAAGCTGGTATCTCAGTAACGGCAGCCGACTGGAGTTTCGATGGGAAATTTTTAACGTTTTCAATCGATCGAACTTTGATGTGCCTAACCGGTTCTTTGGATCACCGAACTTCGGTCGGATTTTTAGTGCACTCAATGCTCGAGAGATGCAGTTTGGTATGCGATACGCGTTTTAAGACAGATTTATCGTGACGTCTAGTGATGTAAAACGTTTCGCGCAAGATGCTGGTTTCGATTTGTGCGGTATCGCTCCGGCCGAGTCGTTTCCGGAGCTTTCGTTTCTTAATGATTGGCTTGATCGCGGATACGCGGGAGAGATGCGTTATATGGAACGAACGAAACGCCGACGTAGTGATGTAAGGCGCGTTTTGCCGTCAGCCCGTTCCGTGATCGTTTTGGCCACGCTCTATAACACGGATCGTCCGTATTCGACCGAATACGATAATCCGAAGGAAGCAACGATTTCACGCTATGCATGGGGAGCGGACTATCACGTCATTTTGCAGGAACGTACAGAGATGTTACTGGAACGCTTACGAACCGAATCGTCTGAATCATTTGATGCTCGCTGCTACGTCGACACCGGACCAATTCAAGAGCGTGTCTATGCGCAGTATGCAGGTTTGGGATGGATTGGTAAGAATACCTGTCTCATTCATCCTGAGCAGGGTTCATGGTTTTTTTTATCAGAAATTATTACGAGCTTATCGCTTGATATTGATACGCCTCAATTAGATCAGTGTGGTAGTTGTAATTTATGTCTTGAAGCCTGTCCAACTAATGCCTTACGTGAGCCGGGTGTACTCGACTCTACCCGTTGTTTGTCCTATCTGACCATTGAATTACGAGGCCCGATTCCTGAATTGCACCGTCCAGATCTCGGAAATCACGTATATGGTTGTGATATTTGCCAGGATGTATGTCCGTACAATGCTGATGCGGTTATATCGGACGATCCTGCATGGCAGCCTCGTCTCGCGTTCGATCGTCCGTCGCTCGTTTCGCTTTGGAATCAAGATGATGCTGATTTGGAGCAGAAGCTGAGTACCAGCGCAATGTCACGGGCAGGGGTCATTGGCTTACGGCGGAATATATCTACTGCTCTAG
>CAYFJM010000180.1:0-4577 GCA_964343415.1 uncultured Vicinamibacteraceae bacterium
AGTTTTTTTTTTTTTACAAATTTACTCTGAAATCTATGTTGTCCTGAGATGTGGAAGACGCCTTCGCGTATCGCTTCGCTTGAAATCAGATTCTAGTGAAATACAATTTGCCGGTTCAACTTTTCACATAACGACACATTGATACCGTATAACTGTGACCGTCCAGCACTTTAAAGAAACGATCAACGGATACCAATACGAGATTGCCGTCACACCAACGCAGGGAAATCGCTGGCGAGCGTATCTTATCCGTAATGCCGGAGGGCCCGGCGCGCTGATGCCCTTTTATGGGGGAACACCGAAAGAAGCGGTTACAAGTTTGGTCTCATGGCTTTCGCTAGCCCATCGCGTTGCAACAGATTCGGTATAGTACGCACTAGTAGTTATTACAAAATAGATAATGCGTCTATCTGTTCGATTCTCTATCGCAGCGCTGCTGTATCTCATCGCAGCGAATGAATGTCATGCCACCGAGCAACTGGACGAACCTCCGGCAGTACTTCTAATCGCGACAGGCGGCACAATTTCGAACCATCCGAATGGAAGATTAACTGCTGATGAACTTATTGCATTAGTCCCCTCGCTAAGTCGGTTCATATCGGTAGAAACCGAACAATTCACCAATATTCCAAGCAGTGCGATCGGGCTAGACCATTGGTTGGAACTTTCGAACCGGCTCAACACAATTCTTGATGAGCGTCCTGACCTAAATGGAATCGTCGTAACAACCGGCACCGATACGCTTGAAGAAACCGCCTATTTCCTTAACCTAACCGTTAAATCAGACCGTCCCATTGTCATGGTCGGAGCCATGCGGACACCTGATGAAGTTGGTTACGATGGGTCTGCAAATCTTTTAGACGGGTTTAAAGTAGCTGCCGCCGCTGCATCTCGTGGGCGAGGAGTTCTTGTCGTATTAAACGAACAGATTCATGGAGCCCGCAACGTTGCGAAACGTCACGCACAACGCTTGGACGCCTTCAATTCCGGATTATACGGACCAATGGGTTCCGTGGAATCTGATCGTATCGTCTATCACCGCCGACCGATGCGACGACATACTCGCCGAACGGAGTTTGATCCAGCGACTATTGGTCACTTACCACGAGTCGACATTGTAATGAGCTATCTCGGGGCCACCGGCGATATAATCTCGGCCGCACACCAAACCGGTGCAAAGGGCTTGATTATTGCCGCAGCCGGGGCTGGAGCAACAAGTCCAGGGCAGAGTGACGCCCTTCAGAAAGTAATTGACGCGGATTTGACGGTCGTTATCACGACCAGAACCGGCGCTGGGCAGATACCCCCTCGCCGCTCCATCAATACTTCTAGTGAAAATAGGCTGAACTGGCGATACGCAAACAACCGTATAGCTGGAGGTGATTTATCACCGATTAAAGCACGCGTTCTTCTGATGCTTGCACTGTCTCAGACTTCAGACACCACAGAGATACAACGAATGTTTAGGGTCTATTGAGGATTAGTATGGTGGACCAGACGGGGGTCGAACCCGTGACCTCGTGAATGCCATTCACGCGCGCTCCCAACTGCGCCACTGGCCCTTATCGATCTTTAATTGGGTGTAATTGTAGTTCTCTCACGGCTAAGCGATCAACGAAGCTTTATCGCTTCACTTAAGGAACGTCCAAATATTCGCTCGTAATCAGCAGGCGTATCAATATCTGTAAATGCACCCTCGTCGTTAACCAAAACGTTTATAACCTCTGATTTATAAGATCGTACTATTGGTTTTGCTCCAGTCTTCGGCGACGCCAAACGCAACTTATTGAAAAGTGTCCTGTCAAAAATTACAGGGTGCCCATGAGCGCTCCCATCTAACCGACTCGGTCTAACAATAGGTGCACGAGTCCTCTTATAAGTATCAAGCAAAGTGCGGACTGTTGCGGAAGATACTAGTGGCAAATCGACTAGAGTCGTCAGTAGCGCATCGACGCCTGGCCTCTCGATCACATTAAGGCCACACTGTAACGAAGATAATTGTCCATTTTGAGGATTCGGATTTTCAACAACCCGTACGGAATACGGCAACTCACTTAAAATCGATTCAATAGCATCCAAAGGACCATCCACGGAAAGCACGACAAACACTTCCGTAATTCCGGCATCACGCAACGTACGAATCAATCGCGTCAAGAAAGTGTCTTTTCGATCAACAGGAAGCAGTGGCTTAGGTCTACCCATCCTAGAAGAGCGCCCTCCAGCCAAAATAAGACCTGGTACAAGCATTAATAAATGCTAACAGCCCCAACCCTTTGCAACGAATCTTTCTGCACAGTACAATCCAAGCGAATGAACGCTATTGATGTCCAAATTCGCTGTCAGCGCTGCGGTCAACAAATGGACTTACTTGACCCTGCCCCAGGCCAGGCTTGGCCGCCACAGCAATTTTGGAAATGTCCAACTTGCGGGCGTAATTTCTGGACAACTTATCCTCCACCAAAGAAACCGAAGCCTGCACCGCCTCCTTCAACAGAGGCTAAACCGCCTGAAATCAAGCCCGACGGAAGCTAAAGGAAAACCCATAAACCTCTTAGTCGCTTAAACTTTCGGCAATTGACGATCGCTCCAGGGAATGCTTGACTTCTTGTATCGACCTCAATAGACTGCGGGCTTCGAGCTGTTTTTATTTGATGTTGAGGCCTAGAGTATTTCTTGGGCTAAATAATCAAGAGAACAAACTGCGCAGCTCACGGGAAAAGCGTTTTCTGCCGATTGGGGCGAACTCGCTGACCGGCGGAGGTAAGGTATGCCGAACGGCACCATTGCACGTCTGTTGATCGACAAAGGTTTTGGCTTTATTCGTGACGAAAGCGGTGTCGAACACTTCTTTCACCGCAGCTCAGTTCGACAGGCAGTTTTCGAGTTGTTGCGGGAAGGCCAACGAGTTGAGTTCACCGTAGAAGAGTCCGATAAAGGCCCTCGTGCAGGCGAAGTACACTTACTTGAGAGCTAAGCACGCCCTTTAATCTGTCAATCCTATACGCAGCTAGGAAATTAAGGTTGTTGCAACGCACTCGGCTAGCACCAAGATTCGTCAAGATCTAGTCTCAACGTATACTGCTGACAGACAGTTCTCTCTCTTTTGCTTTTGCATGGAAGCGAACGGGGCCCGGTGGCCTTCCCGGTCTTCAAAACCGGTCGCTCCCTGCTACGCGGGGGGGCTGGGTTCGACTCCCAGGCGCTTCCGCCAATTTCTAGCATTTCTGATTAACAGGCGAACAACTGATAGCCATCAACTGAAAAACGTAAGTCGGTTCATTCTAAGATAAGTCGTAAGAACCTTTCAGGGTCAGTAAGATCTGGAAGAATCGAATCAGCACCCGCCTCCTGAAGCTCGTATTCTCCATACGAACCTGTACAAACGGCAACTGATCGTGCTCCGCCAGCAATAGCACATCGAACATCTAATGGCGTATCCCCCACGACAATCACCTCAACGTTCGATGAAATAGCAACATCACTAGCTCTCGCTCTGGACACTGCGATCGGCACCAAATCATCGCGTACAGGTGCGTCATCCCCATAAGCACCGAACACAAAATAGTCCCAAATGCCAAAATACTGCAGTTTAATCTTGGCGGCAGCTGCAAAATTTCCCGTTAGCAAACCAATTACGACATTAGAAAGCGGTGACAACCGATCCAAAAGTAATCTGACGCCAGGCATTAAGCCTTTATTGCGACCTGGATGGACAATCTCTTGCTCGAGATATTTATAGTAGAGTGAGAAAAAATCGTGTCTACATGAAGCGGTCGCCGTTTTTCCAGCTCGCTTAAGCGCATCCCGAAAAATTAGTTCGTCTGTTCTGCCTGCCACGGGTATCGAATCGAACCCATCGCTGGCACCGAATGACTCCTTGAAGGCTCTGTTTAAGGCACGCTTTCCAGCACCCCCTGAAAGCAAAAGTGTACCGTCTATATCAAAAAGTAATAGCTGAGTTTTAATGCGCGGCATCATCACTAGAAACCAGCTGCCGATCCACTTCATTCACTACTTCAGTTGCAACCATTAGTGCAATTACTTGAACACGAAACGCAAAGATATTTGTTCCCATCATTGCAACCGACGCAATTGAATGCACACCAATCGGTAGGACCTCCGTGTCAACTCCACCACCAAGAATAGCGGTCAGCATAGTCAACCCCATTGCCATACTACCGACCCCGAACACGGGAGCTCGTGCGGTGGCCATTGTCTTGTATAAATCTGTTGATAGTCCGCCCTCTTCTATCGCTTCTCGAATCGCTTTGCCTTTACCAATCAAGTAAAACATCGTCATCGAATACGCAAGTAAGGTGATTAAAGTAAAAAAAATAGCGATCGAGGCATGTTGACCAACATCACTGGGTATCTTCGCCATAAATCCAATAACGGCGCTATAGCCAAGTCCCCCGATACCGAGTAGCGTTACGGTTATGAGCGCTGCCGTCATCAACTAAATTCCATTGGAATTACGCCGTGAATTCTCTTATGTGCTTCCTTCAGACGATCAAGAAAAACCGAAAAGCATCGTCGGGGAAGACCAACCTTGCCAAAACATTTAGCCCGGCGATGAT
>CAYFJM010000181.1:0-4567 GCA_964343415.1 uncultured Vicinamibacteraceae bacterium
GTTGTATTCGTCTGGCCCGGTCACTCCATTAATTCGAAACCTACCATCACGCTGAGAAAAAAATCCTAAATCTGACCACAGACGAGCCGTTTCTACCAACAGTTCTCCGCCGATCTCACTAAGAAATTCCGTCTCGCCTGTTACATCCACGTATTTGCGCAAGGCATATACGATATCTGCGTTAATGTGATACTGGGCTGTGCCAGCAGCGTAATAGGCAGAGGCTTCTGTACCATTAATCGTTCGCCACGGAAACAAAGCACCGCGCTGGTTCAACTCACGAGCCCGCTTCCGAGCCTGATCCATCTGACTATACCGAAGTCGCAGTAGATTCTGGGCAACTCGAGGCTGCGTGTACGTCAAAAATGGTAATAAATAAATTTCCGTGTCCCAAAAGTAGTGTCCTTCATAACCAGGCCCTGTAAGCCCTTTCGCTGGGACACCCACACCTTCCGCGCGAGCAGTCGCCTGGCATATATGGAATAAGTTAAATCGAACCGTCTGTTGCCACTCTGCATGACCCTTAATCACAACGTCACTGCGAGACCAGAATGCGTCAAGATACAATCGCTGACTGCGTAGTAGTTCATCGGCGCCATGCTGGACGGCACGATCAAGCACACGTTCTGAACGTCGGCACAATTCTCTAGCCTGAGGTCGTCGGGACGAATGGTACGTGATGTATTTCACTAACCGAATTCGTTTTCCAACACGGCCATCAACGGAGTACGCCACTCGACCAGACGAAGATTCCACCTGAACATCAGATGTATATTCACAATCCGTCTGCATCGAATGATCAACGCCACACGAAAGAGTCATGCCGCTAGCTTTTGTCTGAAATCCAAGTACAACGCGCTCTGGCCCAACGCTATTCTCTCGTGGTTCAAGCACCTCACACCCAAACTGTCGAATCCTCGGATCTTGGGTTGAGACATTTTCTGGGTCCGTTGTTACACGACCGTCAACGATCTCTGACACGATAAGAACCGGCGCATCACTTGCTAATAGAGTGATGTCATACACCACAGCCGCAAGATGTCGATGTTCCAGTGACACCAATCGTCGAGACTTAATCGAAACCCGTTGCCCTGAAGAATGCGCCCACACAAGCTCACGATCAAGCGTACCCGCACGCATATCAAGTGCCCGTTCAAAAGATTCCAAGGTCGCGGTAGGCAGATAAAATGGCTCGTCATCAACATAGAGCTTGATCACTTTGGCATCGGGAACATCGATAATGGTCTGCCCCTGCTTCGCAAAGCCATAGGCCTCTTCACCATAGACAATTGGCCACGTTTCATGAAATCCATTGACGTAGGTCCCACTATGAACTATCGGTTGGCCCTCATCGCAGGTACCGCGCATCCCGAGGTATCCATTACCCGTCGCGAACAAAGACTCGGTCGCCGCAAGATAGCGTAAATCAAATCGTTTCTCGACCAGGCGCCACTCCTCAAAAGGGTAAACATCTTCAGGAGCACCTTTTCTTCGGCTATTCCGCATGACTTGGACGGCCTAACTCCGACAAAATCGGTTTATTGTCGTCAATTCCCAACGTCTTTTCCAAATCGGTCACAACCAGATCCGCTCCCGACTTCGAAAGGTCTATCTCCCCTTCAGTACGATCGATGCCGACAACCAATCCAAAACCACCCTGTTTCGCAGCACGCACACCAACAAGCGCATCTTCGATAACAGCACTTGCCGAAGGTTCGACCCCCAACTCACGAGAAGCGTACACAAAAGTCTCCGGGGACGGCTTCCCAGCAAGACCGACTTTCTCAGCAATAACCCCGTCAACCCGCACTGAAAAATAATCCTGTAAACCGGCTGCGGTCAAAACCGACTCACAATGTCTACTCGAGGACACTACACCTAATTTGATGTCTCGCTTGCGCAAGTATTTTGCCAAGGACACAGCGTCCGGATAGACTGCAATACCTTCTGCTTGTATCACTTCAGTAAACAAAAAACTTTTTTTATTCCCTAGCCCACAGACAGTGTCAGCAATCGGCAGGTCAACAGGTGTTCCATCAGGAAGCCAGACTCCCCTCGACGACAAGAATGAGCGAACGCCATCGTAGCGTGGCTTGCCGTCAACATAGCATGTATAGTCCTGGGGCAATTCGAATGGCCTGGACGCATTTTGATCGGGCGCCGTAGAACTTAACAAATATTCATCGAATACCTGTTTCCAGCAACGCGCATGAACCTGTGCTGTTGCAGTCAAGACGCCGTCAAGATCAAACAAAACCGCTTCAAACTGTCCCCAATCGACTGTGCCTACTCGTTCCATAGTTTTCCGGAAAAAAGACTAACAAACTTCGAATGCCAGACTGTGCACTGACCCAACCCACTGATAGCAAAATATTTATGTCGTTCACGACGGACGGCGCGCCGGTACGCTCTCACCAGAACCGAACACTACCTTGACGGCGCGAGTAGTTTCTCGACGGAACAACTAACACCTGTTCCACCAAGTCCACAGTACCCAGCCGGATTCTTAGCTAAATATTGTTGATGATATTCCTCAGCATAGTAGAACGGCGGTGCCAAACGGATTTCTGTGCTGATATCACCATAGCCACTCGCCATGAGTTGTTCTTGATAAATGCGTAGCGACTGTTTTGCTTTCTGCAATTGTTCAGCATTCTCGACAAAAATCGCCGAGCGATATTGCGTCCCAACATCATTCCCTTGCCTCATCCCCTGTGTGGGATCATGACTTTCCCAAAAAAGATGCAACAAAACCTCAAAGGTCACCGCTGTTGGATCGTAGACGGCTAGTACAACCTCTGTGTGACCTGTGCGACCCGAACAAACTTCTTGATAAGTCGCATTCTTGGTTGTTCCCCCTGCGTATCCCACTGCGGTCGTATAGATACCCTTCTGCTGCCAAAACTTCCGCTCGGCTCCCCAAAAACACCCCATCCCAAAAAGTGCCTGTGCCATTTGCTCAGGAAATGGCGGCGCTATCGGACGACCATGCACGTAATGGCTATCGGGAAGCACTATCGCCTCATCGCGACCAGGTAAGGCATCCGCTTCAGACGGTATTTTCAGTGCGGCTGGATCGGCAAAAAGCATCACTCACTCCTCAACAATTCGAAAAAACCTACTCTTTAAAGCATAGTGTGGGATGATCGATCCGGCCAGCGCACTGTTGCGCTACACTGCACTGCACTACGCGCACGCCTATGTCATTCTTTTCAGACGTGCTTGACCCGACCGATCCCTACGACCACCAGCTACTGGACCACGTACATCCACCTGATTGGGTAAACCCAAAACCAGAAGGTCCTTACAATCTCGTCGTCATAGGTGCGGGGACCGCTGGCCTCGTCACAGCCGCCGTCGCTGCTGGTCTTGGAGCTCGGGTCGCCCTCATCGAGCGGAATTTAATGGGTGGTGATTGTCTTAATGTGGGATGCGTGCCTTCAAAAGCACTTATTCGTGCCGCCCGCGCTCGAAGCGACGTCGAAGAAGCATCTCAGTTTGGCGTAATACTTTCGGGCAGTACGACACAGAATTTCTCCGCTGTGATGGAACGCATGCGACGTATCAGATCCGAACTCGGACATGTTGATTCTGCGCGGCGCTTTAAAGAACTCGGCGTCGACGTCTACATAGGCGAAGGCCATTTTGTCAGCCCTAATTCCGTGTCTGTCGGTGAAACGGCATTGCGGTTTTCTCGAGCAGCCATCTGCACCGGTGCCCGTGCCACCGTTCCAACGATTGACGGACTTGATAAAGCTGGGTTTCTTACTAACGAGAGTGTCTTTTCACTCACCGCGCTCCCGCAGCGTCTCGCCGTCATAGGAGGTGGTCCGATTGGATGTGAACTCGCGCAGGCCTTCGCTCGCTTCGGTAGTGTAGTCACACTTATTGAACGTGCATCGCAACTCTTACCACGCGAAGACAAGGACGCCGCAAATGTGCTTCAACAACAAATGACCCATGATGGAGTTACGTGCGTATTAAATGCAACGATTGGGAATGTTGTCAGCGATAACAATAATAAACGTATTTATTACAGAACGGCGGCTAGCACCAATGAACTCGTTGTAGACGAGATCTTGCTTGCCGTCGGACGGACACCGAACATAGAAGGACTTGATTTGGAAACAGCAGCTGTCGACTTTCAACGCTCAGGTGTAACCGTCGATAAGTACCTACGAACTACAAATAAGCGGATTTATGCGGCCGGTGACGTTTGTTTCCCACTGAAATTCACGCATGCCGCTGACGCCATGGCGCAATTGGTCATCCAAAACGCCCTCTTCCCACATCCGTTTGGTCTCGGTCGCGCCTCAACCGATAACCTCCTGATCCCGTGGTGTACGTATACAGACCCTGAAATCGCACATATCGGGATCACTAATCACAACACCGATGTCGAAATTTTCACACAACCACTGAACACCACCGATCGCGCAGTGATTGACGGTAACGACAGCGGTTTCGTTAGGGTACTCGTTAAACGGAATACGGATAAGATCGTGGGAGCCACAATCGTAGCGGCGGATGCCGGAAATCTAATCAGTGAAATAACTGTAGCCATGAA
>CAYFJM010000182.1:0-4559 GCA_964343415.1 uncultured Vicinamibacteraceae bacterium
TGTGACAAGGCTTAGCGTAAACGTTGCAACAATCAACCGGAAAAGATTCTGGGACCGACGCGCCCGAGACATATTTGAGATGGTTTTCAGAGCTAGCCAGCTGTTCGGAGTAATAGTTGGCTGCTAGGCATAGAAGCAACTAGATTTCTTGTCTTTCGTTTTTTCGGGTTAACGAAACTGTTGAAGGACACCGGGTTCGATAGTGCACGAAATGGTCCGTTCGTCGCCAGCTATCTCGAGAGTAACAGTCGTCGTGGGAGTCCATGCTGAGTAGTCAAAGGTAAATCGTCCATCGCGCACGTTTCTGTCGACTGGATTAACCGAAGTTCCATTACGTAGCAGGGTTAGATCTGTAAGTGTGTTGTTAGAGCCTTGCACTGGGGAGACGCCGATTGTTACGCGAGTGTTTTGCGCCGCATAGAAATCTGGCTGTGGTGCCGGGCGTCCGCTTCGAACGGCCTGCCATACCTCATAGCTGATCTGTTTGTATGCTGTGTACGCAGATAGTTCGAAGTCATCATTCTTACAGAGTCCAGTATCCCAAAAGACACATGGAGGGTCGTCTCCCCCTTGTTTGCCGCACTCGATGGCGTGGTAATAGCTTTCAGTTGAAATAGGTAAGATGCCTTGGTACCACGTTGGCGTTGCGTTTGGTCTTGCTGTGGCCGTTAGTTGCGCAGTCGAATGTTCCGGTAATAAGGCTACGAAGAGAAGTCCCCAGAGAAGACCGATTGACCAACGTCGACTTTCGGGCGTATACGTTGCTAGCGTCCTGAGCATAGCGCATGTTACAACTGCCTGAGGATTGTGCCCAAACAGTATTTGGTGCTTAATCACGAAAATTAACAAACTGTAGCGGCAAGCCGACATTTTGTTCTTTGATTAGTTCGATCGCTTTCTGCAGGGCATCCTTTTTACTACCAGATATTCGGAGCTGGTCTCCCTGAATGGCGACTTGTATTTTAATTTTTGTTTGCTTAACGAGTTTGACAAGTTGTCTTGCCAAGTCCTTATCGATGCCCTGTCTGACCTGAACAATTTGCCAAGCGTCGCTGACATTTTGCTGGGTAACCTCACGCTCGAGACAGCCGACGTTGATTTTTCGACTTGCAAACCGAGAGGTCAGAATGTCGTACATCTGATTGATTTGAAATTCATTCGGTGCACGCAGAGTCACGGAACTGTCGACGAGTTCAAATTTTGCATTGGTCCCTTTGAAATCAAATCTATTGTCGAGTTCACGAGTTGCTTGGTTTACAGCATTTGCGACTTCATTCAGATCTACTTTCGAGACGACGTCAAATGATGGCACGAGTTGAACCTTTCTAACTAATTTGTAGTAATGAACTTACACCAGGATAGTCTGAGGCGCACCACTGCCACCAGGGAGGGTTGTTTTTCTTGTCTGATCACACACCGATTTCGTATGGAGCGAGGGAAATCAATTAGAAGGGAAGGTAGCTCATCGCCTATTGTGACTACAGCACTGCGTCTCTAGTTCCCGAAAGATTAAGGGGGCATCGGGTTTATTATTTGGCTGATTCAGTGCGGTTAGAGTGAGGGCGACTTAAGCCTTCTTTTACAAGCTACAATTAAGGTCTAGCCCATAGAGTTAAGGTGTCTACGAGGAGATAATTATGTGCGACGAACATACCCAACACGAGGCAGAAAAATTCCTGGTCGGAAAGGGCTTAACTAGGAGGCAGTTTGGCCATTTGTCGGCAGTGGCAGGAATGGTTGCTATGTTTCCGCCGGTTGCGAATGCGCAAGACGTTACTGAAACAGATGTCGAAGTCACAACTCCTGATGGGGTTGCGGATTGTTACTTTGTACATCCGTCTAGTGGCCAACATCCTGCCGTGATCGTCTGGCCGGATATCCTTAGTTTGCGACCGGCTTTTAGGACGATGGGTAAGCGGTTGGCACAGTCTGGTTATTCGGTTCTCGTTGTTAATCCCTTTTACCGAGAAGCGCGGTCTCCAGTTATTCCTGATGGCGCGCATTTTGGACAACCAGAAATTCGTGAACTTGTGATTCCGATGATGCGGAATCTGACACCTGAAACGCACTTTACTGACGCACGGGCATTTGTGACATTTTTGGATCAACAAGAACCAGTTGATGCGAATCGAAAAATGGGCACGACCGGTTACTGTATGGGCGGACCGATTGTGATGCGAACAGTTGCGGCTGTTCCTGAGCGACTTGGTGCGGGGGCGACTTTTCATGGTGGAGGACTTGCGACAGATGCTAACGACAGTCCGCATCTGCTTATCCCAAACACGTCAGCGCACATGCTGCACTGTGTTGCGGAAAACGATGATGAGAACGATCCTGACGCAAAAATCACATTAAGGGATGCGTATGCCGCCGCGGGTATACCGGCTGAAATCGAGGTGTATGAAGGAGCTATGCATGGGTGGTGCTCTCTTGATTCTCAGGTGTACCACGAAGCGCAGGCAGAGCGTGCATGGAGTCGCCTTCTGGTGTTACTGGAAACCGCTTTAACTTAGCTAATTTACTGGTGACGAACAGAGGCTATTTGTTTGATGTCATTGCTGGCAGTGTTGGTAGGCAGTGACTTAGTCTGCGGAGTGATGTTTAGTTTTTAAGTACGGGCATTTGTTGATCTTGTCGTATCTTCTTGTTTGAGTGTGAAACTATCTTGTCGTCGATTTATTTAGTCTATTGCAATAGACATCGAAAAATCTTATTAACCTCCCTATTTACCTTTGCAGTAGCGATGCCATTTTCGGCTTTCGCGCAGCCGGCGGAAGTCGTCGGCCTGACGCCGTTCGTAAATGTGAGTCAGCAGTCGTCTGATGACTGGATCGGCCTTGGGATCCTTGAAACATTGACTAATGCTCTACAGCAACGAGGGCTAACGGTAGCAGCTATTGCCCCGTCTGGAACGACGGATGAGTCTGTGGTGGTGGCTAGCCGTACGGCTGGTGCAGAGTGGTTGGTACGGGGCACCTATCAAAGAGTGGTTGATGCAATTCGAATCACGGTCAGAGTTTTCCATGTTGAGTCTGGCACTGTTCGGTACAGTCAAACAATTGACGGAGCTCTTGAAGAACTGTTTCAACTGCAGGATCAAGTCGCAGTGCGTGTTGGGAATGAGGTTACTCAAATCGATTCGAACCAGGCGTCGGAAATTGGTACGAGTGGAGGACGAATTGAAAATGCCGATACGCCGACGCAAACCGGACCGCGCCAAAGGAGTGGATTCGCCGCAAACCTTGATCGAGATGTGCCCCGCGCATTGATTCACCGGACTACGGAGCCTCCGCAGATCGACGGCCGACTCGATGACCCGGTGTGGCAAACAGCAACACACATCACTGACTTCGTTCAGATCGCACCGATAGCCGGCGCTCCTGGTTCTGAAGAGACGGAAGTGTGGATGGCGTATGACAGTGATAATTTATATTTCGCATTTTATGCGCACTATAGCGATACGGGAATGATGCGGGTGAATTGGGCCGACCGTGACGAAACGCGCGGTGATGATCAGATGTCGGTACTATTTGACCCATTTCTTGATCAGCAACGAGCCTACCAGTTTGAGGTGAATGGGTATGGGATACAGAGTGATTCCCTAGTCAATGCCGAAGGCACGAGGCGACGAAGTTCACGAAGCAGTAGTTCCTCATTTTCAAATTCGTTAGGTAGTAGCTATTGGCAGCGGGGTGGCGGTGGCTCGAGTCTGAGTAGCTCAGGGACATTCGGAGTACGTGGAGATGATTCATGGAATGCGCTGTTCGAGTCTGGTGGGCGTTTGGTGTCCGATGGGTGGACGGCAGAAATGGCTATTCCATTTAAGAGTTTACGCTATCCAGCACGTCGATCGGACGAAGCTCATGTCTGGGGTTTTCAAATTACCCGACGAATTCGCGGTCGATCCGAGGCCCAATCCTGGTCTCCCGTATCACGTGATATCGCCGGGCAATTAACGCAATTTGGAATTCTTGAGGGGCTGGAAGGTTTGTCGCAGAGTCGGAACCTTGAGATTCTTCCTGAGGTTACCGGGATTAGTTTTGGGTCGCTTGATCGTCAGAGCGGAAGCTACAACCGAAGAGACCCTGAAGGTGACCTGGGTATGGGTTTGAAGTACGGGCTCACGCCGAACTTAACAGCTGATTTTACTTACAACCCAGATTTTTCACAGATAGAAGCGGACCGGCCACAGATTGAAACCAATCAACGTTATGCGCTTTTTTATCCTGAACAACGACCATTCTTCCTTGAGGGGCAAGAAATTTTCCAGATTTCTACGCCGATGGCGCTGCTTAATACTCGGACTATCGTTGACCCTCGGTTTGGTGGCAAGTTAACTGGCAAGGTTGGTGATACCACGCTCGGTGTCATTGTTGCTGATGATGAAGCAGCTGGAAATTTTGAAGATTCAACCGATCCACGTTTTGGTTTGACGTCTCAAACACTAGTTGGGAGGGCAAGATACGACTTTTATTCTGAGTCATACCTTGGTGCCATCATGACGGCACGTGAGTTTGGACAGGAATACAGTCGAGTGGCTGGGATCGATGGACGATTCC
>CAYFJM010000183.1:0-4558 GCA_964343415.1 uncultured Vicinamibacteraceae bacterium
ACCAGCGGTCGAAGAACTCCATTCAAGAGTCAGCCGAGATCCAGTTATCGTACTCCCACTAGCCGCGACTGAACAACACGGACCACATCTACCTCTTTCAACAGACGTCGATATCGGACTCGGTTTACTAAACGAAATGTTTCGTTTGCTCGACCCAAGTATCCCATCCTGGTCACTACCGATAGAAACTGTCGGCGCCAGTATGGAGCACAATCGCTATAGGGGAACCAAAAGCATAGCCCCCGACGAACTCGGACAAATTATCTTCGAACATGGCCAACAGCTCTCAACGCTCGGAATTCGCCGTCTTGTTATAAGCAACAGCCACGGGGGGAACAGTGGAGCAATTGAATCAGCAGCACTCCGCCTCCGTGAGGAGTGCGAACTCTTGGTGATCAAAGCGAACTATTATCGATTTGAACGAACAGTCGACGTTGACTTCCCAGACATCGAGTGGCGTCACGGCGTGCACGGCGGCGCCGTGGAAACGGCCCTAATGCTTTACCTTCACAGCGAAACCGTAAAAACGCAAGCCATCAGAAACTTTCCTTCAATAGCTGAAGAACTGGAAGCACGTAAATCACGAATACAACCGACTGGGCCAGCTGCATTCGCTTGGTTAGCCGGAGACCTTAATCCGCTTGGTGTTGTTGGGAACGCGACGCTCGCGTCAAAAGAGACAGGAAAAACATTACTCAGGCACTACGCGACGATCCTGGCGGACATAATTGAGGATGCATATCGTTTTCCACTCGACAGACTTAACGACTAACCAACAACACTTACGGTACAAAGGATTTATTACTTCAGCGATAGTACGCCGGCCAACATATCAGACAGCCAATGCCCTGACCGCTCCACTTTTGCTTTCACGTACGGCAAGTTATGTTGATTCAAAGTCCCGTAGATCGGCACACGATTTACCACCTCAATTCCCGCGGAACGAACAGCATCTAACTTATTGGGATTATTGGTTAGCAACTCGACACGCTCAATCTTCAAGTTCTTAAGCATTTGCACAGCCGAACCGTAAATTCTTTCATCGGACCCAAAACCAAGGACCTGATCAGCATCGACCGTATCCAGTCCTTGCTCCTGCAGTGCATAGGCTCGCAGCTTATTGGCAAGACCAATATCGCGGCCTTCCTGAGACATGTACAGCAGTACGCCACCACCGCGCTCAGCAAACAACCGTAGACTTCCGCGCAACTGCTCGCCACAGTCACAGCGCAGGCTACCAAATAGATCCCCTGTGAGACATGCCGAATGAATTCGAACCGGGACTGGGTCCGGCCACCGATCCTGTCTACCAATTAAGACCGCAACATGCTCCCGCAATCCATTTAGCTCACGAAACGCGATAAACCGCGCATGCTCAGCCGATGCTAACGGTACAGGGCCCTCGCTCACATGTGTCACCTCTACATTGTCAGCTGTGGCCCACGCTGACACTTCACTAGACCTCACCGAAAGCATTAAACCTCTCTCGACACGCTCACGTACCAGGTCTACGTCACTGTCAGCAACATCTGCGCTGACTACGGCTGGCAACAGTTGGCCTAACCGAACAAGCATCATTCCCGCTAGTTCAATATCAGTGGCCGGTCTGACGTTGTGCTCACCAAGGGAAATCGACTTGTGCTCGCTCGCAAGTCGAACAATCTGCTCTGGGCCTTCCCCATTCAAAGCCAAACTAAAACCAGGCGATGCCTCGTTAGAGCTAAACCCCATCGATTCAGCACGGTGTGCCGTAATTACCAGCCAGAGAGAGCCGAATGGTCGCAATTGCTCAAGGACACCAACACCTAAGCCATCAACAGGAGCAACGAGTGCACCAGTGCTTGCCGACTCCGTAATATACAAAAGCCGCCCTTTTCTCAGTTCAAACAGGGCCCGTTCAGCTTGATACATCTATTTCTTTCTTCTCAGACTCTAAGGTTGTTACTGTATGAAGAATAGCGCAATGTCCAAAACAGCCCTAATCACCGAAGATCTAGCGTGGGAACTAATCAAGGCCGTCAACCCAAAACACAAGCCAACTAGCCCCATCTGTATTAAACATAATCACGCGTCTGAGATCTCGTTGCAAGTCTCGCCCTCAGGTTCCTGGAAGGCCTCTTCGTTGCCCTCAGCGGAAGCCCGCCAAATGTTCGACCTATATCTGCCAATACGAATCATGCCTGAATTCATCATCGCGCAGATGGGGCAAAGTGTCGATGGCCGCATTGCCACCATCTCAGGCGACTCACACTATGTAACCGGACCCAGTGATCTCAAACGTCTACATCGACTCCGAGCGCTCGTTGACGCGGTAATCGTAGGAGCAGGAACCATCGTAGCAGACGACCCGAGACTCACTGTTCGCCATGTCACCGGGCCACAACCCACAAGGGTTGTAATTGATCCGCATAAAAAGCTCGCGCGCGATCACAAAATCTTTACCGACGATTCAGCCACAACCGTTCTCATCCACCAAGGTGACGCAAGGCAGGAAAACTCTAGCAATGTCATTTACTGTCCAGCACGACAATCTGGCCGACTCGATCCCACAAACATTGTGACCATCCTTCGCCATCGAGGATACCGCCGCCTTCTTGTCGAAGGTGGTGGCTTTACCGTATCTCGCTTCCTTGATGCTGGTATCGTCGACCGACTCCATGTCGCTGTTGCACCCATGGTAATCGGCTCAGGCCACCAATCATTCGGACTTAAACCGATTCCTGCAATCAGCGATGTTCCTCGTCCTCCGTGTCAAATACACAGGCTCGGCGAAGACGTCCTCTTTGATTTTGATCTTCGAGATAAGCATTAGTTGCAATAAAGAAACCGGCGACTCAGGTAGCCTGGGTCGTGCGACGCCCAATAATCAACACGCCTGCCCCAGGAAGGCTAGAAATCAAGATGACCAAACCGTAAGCCGCAGAAATAGCGGCGCCTTCGACCGCCGGCAATCCCACAGTTGCCCACAATACGGCAGCTACTCCTTCACGTACGCCCCAGCCCGCAATCGATATTGGCACTAACATGGCCAGGAGCACAATGGGTATAAGTGGGACAAGAATTGCAAGTGGTGTGTCGCTTGTTATCGCTTGCGCGGAAACCACGAACACCGCCAAGTAAGTTGCAACAATTGCGCAGGAGGATACCACCTGAACTGGAAGGGCCTTTCGTGACAACACAGCCACTCGTATATCCCGGAGCACCTTATCAAACAACGTTACGTTGTCAGGCATATGCCTGCGTACCACCGTCATCACTACGACAGTAACTAAAGTGATTACGAACAGGAAGGTCCAACCAAAAGGAACTGTACCTAAAGTATCATCTGGAAGAGCTATCAGCGCAGCTAATGCCACACAAATCATTACCATTTGACCGGACAACCGCTCAAGGATCACTGCACGTATGGCCGGTCCAGTTTCTGTAGTCCTAGCATGGCGCAGCGCGCGAGTCAGATCTCCAACAATGCCCCCTGGACACACTTGATTAATAAACATCGCAAGGTAATATTCCCGAACTGCTTTCCTAAACGGCAAAATCAATCCTAGGCGGCCAGCTGTATAGCGCCACCGCCATGCCGACAATAGGGTTTGGCCAAACGACAAAACAAAACCGAACGCTAGCCAACGAAGATCAATTTGTACAAGTTGCTCAATTACAGCACGTCCATCAAGCCACCACCCGAGCCCAAAGAACAAAGCCACACTCACTGAAAAACGCCAAGCCACCGTCGCAGCCCAAGGGAGTCTCATAACGATCACGGAAGCGCAACAAGGTCTAGATGCCCAACAGTCAAACCGAAGTCACCTTGGGCTACTGTTTCACGCCGACGCTCCGCCCACATGCGAAATCGGTCTCCGTCAACACTCCGCGATTCGGACATGGCATGTTCCACAGCAGCAGACTCCCAACCATTAACCAACATATTGACCACCGCAGAATCCGCCGGTCCCAGTCGCCAACGACTCTGCAATAACCACACCTTATAGCCCGCAGCTCGAAAAGCGGCCTCTCCTTTCAAGCTAGCCATCGGCCCGAGCGCAGGACCAAAACCTTTGTCTCTACGTTGGTGAGTATTAACTACTTGTCGGACAGCCGCATCATCTGGATCATCAACCAACTCCAGGTCATTAACCGCAGCGTGCCATTGGATCGACCCATCATAGTTGAGAGAAAAATACACACCACAACGCTTCAATCGACACGTCTCGACGATCTCCGTTAGCCACGACTCAGACACCAAATCCAACAGTGCCGATGCTGTAACAAACTCCGCATCAGTTGCTTCAATCTGCTGAGTAATTTCTGAGCTCAGATCACTGACAACCCGAGTCACACTATCAACAGTCTCTGGCATCGCTGCTGATGCTAGTAACTCCTCATCATGATCAATCAACGTCCACTGCTGTGGCGCCGAAAGAACAGGTGAGAGAAAACGGACATTTGATCCCGTGCCAGAACCGAGGTCAAGAGCACGCGTCCATCCATGCTGCTGCCAAGCTTGTTTGATCAACGTCAGCGCGACGGTCGGCCGCGACCGCTGATCGATAGGCTCCCG
>CAYFJM010000184.1:0-4548 GCA_964343415.1 uncultured Vicinamibacteraceae bacterium
TGCCATACCACCTTCAGCCATAACAGTATGGGCTTTACCAAGCAGCGACTTACACACAAGCCCAACAGATACACCCTCACCTGAGGCCTCAATCGCAGCCCGTAACCCAGCGCCACCAGCACCAATTACCAAAACGTCATGTTCGAAAGTTTGATACTCCATGCAATACCTACAAAATCCTAAAATCTGTCCAAATACCCATCGAGCACAAGCGAACATAGATATCCGAAAAACCAACCCACACAAGACTCATCCAAGCGAACAACATATGCCGCTGGTTGAGGCAACTTACACAGTCGTAGGCTATCTGCTGAGTTGGTTTATCAGACACACAATCGTGCCGCCCTCCAACCAAGTGGCGCAATGAATGACAACTTAAGGTGTAACTACCGAGAAGAATGACGTTCAGCGCAAGCACAAGTGTGCCGATTCCGATTCCAAAAGAAACATTGCCGGCAGCATCTTCAAACCAGAGTGCATTCCACACGTCGTACGAAAGAACCACGATAAAACCAAGTGCCAAATAGAGAAAATACCGATGCACGTTCTGAAGAATCAACGGAAACGAATTTTCCCCACGAAAATCATTACGCGGCTCACCCACCGCACATGATGGAGGGTCTGCCCAAAAAGCCTTGTAGTAGGCTCCGCGATAGTAATAACAGGTCAGTCTGAAACCCGCTGGTGCCCATAAGATCAGAAACGCGGGAGAAAACGGGAGCCAACCAGGCCACCAACCAGGTTGAGGACCAAACAGGCTATGCGAAGAATTGCCAAATATTTCTGGTGAATACATCGGCGAAAGATATCCGCCATAGGCGTAATGTTCCCCCTGAAACGCTGCCCAAGTGGAATACACCAAAAATGCTGACAACCCCAGAAATACAACGATGGGCTGGACCCACCAATTGTCACGCCGAGAGGTTTGACCAAACCCCCGCACTGGTATTGTAATTTCTACCCGATCCATCCTTAATTACTCCGTTCAGCTACGCAAAAATGGGCCGTAGATGTGGCCCTTACGACCGTGCGGACCGCCACTAGGATATCACTCCTGCTCACCTCACTCCGCCTTGAGAACTCGTAACAATTTGAAATGTTGGAATCTCAAAGTTCCACAACACCTTCTCCCAGACTGGTTGTTGTATAAAATTTATTACTGTTCCCGGTCGCTCCGGGAATGTGAGACGACCTAGAGAGGATTACATGTCATTACGAATTAACGACGAAGCGCCAGATTTTACAGCAGAAACCACACAAGGGACGATTAATTTCCACGAGTGGATCGGGGATGGATGGGCAATCCTGTTTTCTCATCCAAAAGACTTCACTCCCGTCTGCACCACCGAACTCGGGGCAATGGCCAGCCTGCAGTCAGAATTTTTAAAACGAAACTGCAAGGTACTCGGAATCAGCGTAGACGGTGTAAGCAATCACGAAAAATGGTCAAAAGACATTGAATCGTCACAAGGACACGCCGTGAACTACCCCTTAATCGGCGACCCCGAATTAAAGGTCGTCAAGGCTTACGACATGTTGCCTGCAGATGCAGGAGAGACATGTGAAGATCGAACACCGATGGACAACGCTACTGCGCGATCGGTTTTCATTATCGGGCCAGACAAGAGAATTAAAGCGACACTTACGTACCCTATGAGCACGGGAAGAAACTTCAACGAAATCCTCAGACTCGTTGACTCTTGTCAACTTACCGCTACAAAAAAAGTAGCGACTCCTGTGAACTGGAACCAAGGTGATGATGTAATAATCTTGCCAGCCGTATCCAATGAAGAAGCGAAAAAAACGTATCCAGATGGGTGGGAATCACCACTCCCGTACATTCGAATCGTTCCGCAACCTAAATAAAACTCGCGTTCAAAATTACGACGAGTTCCGGCAAATGCACTAGCACTCGTGCGGCACGGTCATCACTAATGGATGACCGTGTCGTCACCCATGTCTTCAAGAAGCTCCAAGTGTGGAATTTCAAGATTCCTTACCGCACGAATTAACAACTCTATTGCTTCATCGGGGCTGCCCGCCGAAATTTCACCACGTAAACGCTTGCGCACCTCTCGCAGCGCCCGAAGAACCTGCGCACGGTCAAAACGTTGCCCTGCGCAGTGCTCACAAAAACTCATTGTTTAATTCCTCCAAATCACTTTTCCCAAATGTGTGAACCGAGACAATCACACAACGGCACAAAGTTCTTCTTCACGGCACAAGGGCTAATCCGCCGACCGAGACCCAAGTAGCTTGCCGACTCCTGTTCATTCCTTTCGGAAGCAAGTGATCTTCCGAGTAACTAATTAACAGGGTACTGCATAAAACTAGAGAATGGCCGCACGTGCGAGTGATTTCGATCCAACATAAATTCCGCTGAAATGATTTTGAGCTTGAAAAACTTCAGTTTCTCGCAAACAGTCAAAAAGGAGTCAGATCAATAACGCGAGATCAACCTTGAGAACCGCTAGGATGACTATATGAATATTTTCGATTTATCAACACCAGCGGTATTAGTCGATAAGCGTAGACTTCTTGCGAACATCCAACAAATGCAACAGGCAGCAACCTCGGCTGGTGTTCAACTCCGCCCGCACGCAAAAACTCACAAATCCACCACCATCGCACAGTACCAAATCGACGCTGGCGCTGTCGGTATTACAGTCGCAACGGTAGGAGAAGCAGAGATCTTCGCTTCTCATGGTATTGAAAACATCAGAATCGCCTACCCTCTGCCGATATCCCTCGCTGATCGAATCATCGCTCTTATGCCCAAAACTCAGATCTCAATCGTCGTTGACAATGCGACTATTGCAAAGCATTGGTCAGACTTCATGGTCAATGAAAAACGACTGCTTGATGTGCTTGTTAAAGTAGATGTCGGATTTCATCGGTGTGGCATCAATCCTCATCTCCGAGAAGCCGTTAGATTTATTGGCGAAATTGATCGACTTCCAGGACTTAATCTTTGTGGATTATTAAGTCACGCTGGGCAGGCGTACGATGCGTCAACACCTCAAGACATCAGAAACATAGCTCGCAGAGAAGCCGAGACGTTACGAGGGCTCGCCATACCAATTCAAAACACAGGAACCTCAATCCAAGAGATCAGTGTGGGATCCACCCCTACCGCACGATTCAGTCTCGAAGAAAATAAAATCACCGAACTACGACCCGGCAATTATGTTTTTCTGGATTTAACGCAAGTAGCCCTGCAATCTGCGCCAATAAGTAGTTGCGCATTAACGGTGCTTTCGACGATCGTTAGTCGTCCAGCCGCGAATCGACTTGTACTAGACTCCGGCAGTAAAACGTTATCGTCAGACCATGCCCGTGGACCAAATGCGAACCCTGGTTTCGGCGCAGTTCTCCAAACGAACTCCGAGAAACCCATCAATCAGGACCTTGTGATTGAGAGACTTTCCGAAGAACACGCCGTCGTGTCCGTGCCTGAATATGATAATTCACTGTCAGTCGGACAGCGTGTGCGACTGATACCGAATCACGCGTGCGTCGTAACAAATTTGGCCGACTACATCCATTTTGTCGATGAACAGTCTTTAATCGAAACTGTGCAGGTCGACGCACGTGGAAAAAACTATTAGGACCCTACGGAACGTTCGGAAGGTTTTCTTGAATGTTTCTTCTTACTGCGCTTACGGAAGCGAGAACTTAGCCCCTGCAAATCGGCTTCAACACCAACCACAAGTAATGGCTGCTCTGGATCACGTAACAGATTGAAAAATTCTCCAGCGCGAGTCCGCGCATAGATCTCATGACCATCCGTTAAAAGTGTAATCTCACCTGCTTCACCGAGCACATCATAAAGACGGACTCCAAACCGGTCATTCAGAACGGTCAGCATGGCACGTATCTTCTGAACCGAAAATCCTCGCCGGCGAAGGTCTGCCAGCGCAATTAATTCATAGAGGTCTACTGGGGAGTATCGTCGTTCGGTAAACCCACCGGCTACGGTCGGCCGAGAAGAGACGGACGCGGAAAGCAGTTGACGTGAATCCCACCACTGTAGTTGACGCGCCGTAAGTCCAGTGATTGACGCAACCTCACGAGCGCTGTAGCTCTGCTTGAGCTTCACGAGGTATCACTCCATCAGCAATCACCAAAACGTCTAGGTGTTGTCAGGTCAATAACTTCGTCTTGTGTTTGATCGACGAGCAAGCCACCAATCAACGAAGCAGTCAATGGTGCCAAAAGTATCCCATTCCGAAAATGTCCGCAAGCATAGACTAGTCCCGGAAATACAGACGACGGACCTATCACTGGCAATTCATCAGGAGTTGCCGGCCGGAGTCCCACTCTAGCATCAAAAAAAGATGCCTCATCAACCTGCGGGGCCACTCTCTGCGTAGCATCAATCAAAGACCTCACACCAGAAACGGTCGGTCGTTCATCGAACCCGACCTCTTCGACTGTTGCCCCGACCAGTACAGTACCATCACTCCACGGCACGAGATAACAGTTTGGAGACCAAAGTACCCTCGTTAATGCAGGCGACGGCCATCCGAGATGAATTAGTTGACCACG
>CAYFJM010000185.1:0-4538 GCA_964343415.1 uncultured Vicinamibacteraceae bacterium
CAATGAAGACACTTTGCTCCCGCCAGACGATTCTGGTTTTGGCTTCGATAACATCGCTGACGTTCTGTCAGTCTCCCCGATGCTCACCGAGCGTTATCTCGGAGCAGCCAGAAAGATTAGCAAACTTGCGGTTGGGGACACGACGTTACAGCCCACAACTGAAGTCTTCGAAGTAGACAAAACTCTTCGCCAAGACGGACGAGTCAGCGATGACCTACCATTTGCATCGCGAGGTGGACTCGCTGTACGGCACACGTTTCCCGTTGATGGTGAATACATCGTAAAAATATTTTTCCTTCGTACCTACGACGGAGAAGTGCGCGGGGTCACTGAACCTCACACACTTGAGGTACGCCTCGACGGATCACTCGTGGAATCGAAAACGGTTGGAGGACTCGAGCGCCTCCTTGAATCCACTCGTGGCCGCGGCCGAGACCTTCGAAATGTACCAGACGACGGGCAAGAAATTCGCTTTACGGCAAAAGCTGGTCTAGCAACCCTTTCCGTCTCCTTTGTTGATAAAGGAACCGTGCTCGAGGGCATGCGCCGCCCAGTCTATCGAATTAGCAGTTATGAGTACGCTGGCGACTCCACTGGAACACCTGGTATTGCCAGCATCGAATTACGAGGACCGTATGTCGTAACGGGACGAGGTAACACACCAAGCCGTGAACGAATTTTCACCTGTCGGCCGTCGACCATAGAAGATGAACAGGCATGCGCATCTGAAATTATTGGCGCATTGGCACGGCGCGCGTATCGTCGACCGGTGACGACCGATGACATGACGATGCTTCTCGAGTTTTTCGAATCAGGTCGAATAGGCAATGACTTCGATTCGGGAATCGAAATGGCTCTCAGGCGGATCTTAGTCAGTCCAGATTTTCTCTTTCGCCGAGAATCAGATCCTTCAGATCTGCCGCCTGGCGAAGCGTACAAAATTAGTGACATTGAACTCGCATCGAGACTGTCATTTTTCTTATGGAGCAGTATCCCAGACGATGAACTACTTGCCATCGCCGAACGCGGTGAACTTCGTGACACAACCACCTTGTCTGCTCAAGTTAGTCGCATGCTCGGTGATGTCCGTGCCCGTTCGCTGGTTGATAATTTCGGTGGGCAATGGTTGTACATGCGGAATATTGATTTCGTTACACCAGACACCAAAGCGTTTCCTGATTTCGACGCAAATCTTCGTGAAGCCATGTCCAGAGAAATGAGCCTCTTTCTCGAAAGCCAAATGAGAGAAGACCACAGTGTGCTCACACTCATGACTGCAGATTACACCTTCGTCAACGACCGCCTGGCTCGTCATTACGGAATTCCGAACATCTATGGAAACCATTTTCGGCGCATTCGGCTGACGGATGATCTTGATATGCGACACGGTTTGCTCGGCAAAGGCAGTCTTCTCACCGTGACCTCGTATGCTCATCGCACCTCACCGGTGCTGCGCGGTAAGTGGCTTCTTGAGAACGTTCTCGGAACGCCTCCTCCGCCACCGCCGCCCGACATTCCCGCTCTCGAAGAAAACGACGAAGCGGGTCTAAATGCGCGGTCTGTTCGTGACCGATTGGAACAGCATCGAGCAAATCCGGTCTGCGCAAGCTGCCACAACGTAATGGACCCACTCGGATTTGCGTTAGAAAATTTTGATGCCATCGGCAGGTGGAGAAACTCTAGCGAAGCCGGTACCCCAATTGATGCCAGTGGAATACTCAGTGACGGAACCAAGGTTGATGGACCTGCGACACTGCGAGAAGCATTTGTCGCCCGGGGAGACAATTTTATGATGACGGTCACGGAAAAGCTTCTCACCTATGCCATTGGGCGTGGTGTTGAGTCGTTCGACGGACCAGCGATCAGACAAATCGTGGACGCCGCCGCCCAGGAAGAGTATCGTTGGTCAGCACTAATTACAGGGATCGTGCAAAGCACACCGTTTCAAATGAGGAGATCGGCTGAGCCATGATCATCACGAAGAAGACACTCCCTCGTCGTACCTTTCTCCGCGGTATTGGAGCCTCGCTAGCATTACCGTTACTTGACAGTATGATTCCAGCTTTCGCGGCAGTTCGAACGTCAGCGGCAAAGCCGGTCCAGCGGTTGTTCACTGGGTATGTTCCCAACGGCATAATCATGGCTGACTGGACTCCAACTGCAACAGGGACATTAGGCGATTTACCGAAAACCCTGGAACCTCTGGCACCGTTCAAAGAGAAATTACTGCTGGTAAGTGGTTTAGCTGACGCGCCAGCGTTCCCCTTAGCTGGAGAAGGAACTGGCGACCATGTTCGTGCAGCAGCAACATTCTTAACTGGTGTCCACCCGAAAAAAACAGATGGCCCCGACATCCGATGTGGCACCTCCATGGATCAAATGGCCGCACAAGTCCTTGGCAACGAAACAGTACTTACATCACTTGAACTTGCGTTGGATCCGAACGAACTCGTTGGAGCATGTGAACAAGGCTGGAGTTGCGCGTATGCCAACACCCTTTCATGGCGAAATCCTACAACTCCGCTCCCCATGGAAAACCAACCGCGAGCCGTGTTTGAGCGGCTGTTTGGTGACACTGACAATACGACGCCAGAAGCTCGACTCGCCCGTATCCAAGAGGACCGGAGTATTCTCGACTCACTTGTTCACGAAGTGGCCGATTTCGGTAAAACCCTCGGAAACGATGACCGGATCAAAGTCTCGCAATACCTTGAAGCTATTCGAGACATTGAACGGCGAATCCAAATTGCCGAAGCGCAGAGTGATCGTGAACTTCCTGAACTGGCACGCCCAACCGGTGGAATTCCTGATACGTTTAAAGACCACTCTCGGCTAATGTTCGATTTACAGGTTATCGCGTTCCAGGCCGACCTGACCCGCATCATCACATTCATGATGGGTAGAGAGGTCAGCCCCCGAACATACCCGGAACTCGGTATTCCTGATCCACACCACGGCCTTTCGCATCATCAGAACAGAGCTGAGAATATTGCAAAACTCGCCAAGGTGAACCGTCATCACATCGAACAACTGGCGTACTTCATGACGAAACTCGACGACACTCCAGATGGAGATGGCACACTGCTAGACCATGTAATGATTCAATATGGCTGTGGCATTAGTGACAGTAACCAACATTTGCATGTCAACCTACCGATTATGCTCGCCGGCGGTGCCGCTGGTCAGCTCAAAGGTGGTCGCCACATGCGAGTCGAGGAAGAAACACCACTAACGAATCTACAACTCGCTGTTCTCGCCAAGCTTGGTGTCCCGACCGAAACATTGGGAGATAGTACGGGCGTCGTGCAACACCTATCTGGTGTCTAACCTGAGCAAGAACGTAAAACTTTTTGAGGGGTGGGACCGCAAGGTCTCGCCCCTTTGATGTATCTAGCTGCTGGTTGGAAACCTAACTAAATGGCACCCCAAGTCCGACGACTAGAGTGCAATTTACGAGCACTTTGGCGTAAGCAGTAACTAGCAGTAGAAAAAGCACAAAAATCAATGATCCAAACGACAGACTTGAGAAAATCGTACGGTTATACCACAGTCGTCAAAGACATTAACCTGTTTGTCGCTACCGGAGAACTTCTTGTTTTGCTCGGAGCATCAGGATCAGGAAAAACAACGACTCTCAAGATGCTTAACCGGTTAATCGAGCCAACATCTGGCATTGTGCAAGTCAACGGAACCGATACGACCGCTACCTCTCCCCACGAATTACGACGCCAAATCGGGTACGTTTTTCAACAGTCCGCACTCTTTCCTCATATGACAGTCAGAGAAAATATCGGGGTGACCCCAGCTCTTCTTGAATGGCCTAACGAACGAATTACTAAGCGAATAGATGAACTAATGAATTTGGTCGAACTAAGTTCACAATTGGGTGGCCGCTTTCCATACGAGCTTTCGGGAGGACAACAACAACGCGTAGGCGTTGCACGTGCACTGGCCGCAAGCCCCTGCGTGATGCTCCTCGATGAACCATTTGGCTCTTTGGATGCGCTCACGCGTGAGCGTTTACAAGAATCGTTTCTACGAATTCACAAATCTCTGTCCCTCACCACTATTCTGGTCACACACGACATGACAGAGGCATTAATGATGGGCGATCGGATCGGTGTCTTGCGTGACGGGGCCTTGCTACAAATCGCACCACCACGAGAGCTTCTGTCTAACCCGATAGATAGTTACGTGAAACAGCTGATGGATACACCACGCCGACAAGCTGCAATGATTGATACGCTGGCTGATCTATCTCCCCATAAACAAAAAAACATCGATGATTGAACAGCTTGACTTACTCCCGGAGTATCTCACAGCCCATCTACAGCTGACTCTGACTGCGCTTGCATTCAGTATCCTCATCAGCGTCCCCGTTGGTATTGTTGCAACACGTGTTCACTGGCTTGAACGATTTGCGCTGAATCTTGCTAGTGTTGTGCAAACGATCCCGAGTCTTGCGCTACTCGCGTTGATGGTACCTGTGCTCTCCGCACTTGAATTACAAAGTATTGGTATCCTCCCAGCATTAATTG
>CAYFJM010000186.1:0-4531 GCA_964343415.1 uncultured Vicinamibacteraceae bacterium
TGCAATCTGATTACGTACGGCAAGCGCGTAGTGTGAGGTGCCGGCCGCTTGAGTTGCGAGCATTCGCGCGCAGGCGTTTCGCAACGGCATGTACATCATGTTCGTTAGTGGGCTGTAGGCGCCGGCTTCCCAGTCTTTTCCGCCATTCCACGTAGGGCATGTAAAGACTTCTTGGCCGAGAGAACTGAACACGAGTTCTCCGTTGACAGAGACCTCTCCAGTTGCGCCATCAATGTTATTGATGACGTTCTGTGTGACGGTTGGGGTGGCCCAGAGAAACTCTCCGGTCTGCCGATCAAGTGTGTAGACGACACCGGTTTTTCCCGGAATGCCCGTCACGACCTTTCTGACTTCGCCTGTACGGAGATTGGGGTTGATCCAACTAACGGCGGTGGTGTTTGGCACCACTGCCGTATCGACTAGTAATCGTTCAAAAGGATGGTCAAGATCCCAACTGTCGTTTAAATGTTGGTAGTACCACACGATCTCACCTGTCTCACCGTCGAGTGCGAGCGTGGAGTTGTGGTACAAGTGCGTTTTGTCGGCACCCCCGAGCATGAATTTTGGTGCCGGGGAGGTGACCGATGTACCGACGTAGACAAGATTGAGATCTGCATCGTAACTCGGCACCATCCAGGAACCGACATGTGCGCGCTCCTCGTAGGGCACGTCCCCCCAGGTTTCGTCGCCGGGCTCGCCTGGTTTCGGGATGAGGTGTCGACGCCACAGTTCCTCACCGGTTCGGGCATCGTGCGCGATAATGGCGCACGCATCGGGGCCACGCATGGGGCGGCAGCTCCGTCCCGAGATCACTTTGCCGTTCGCAACAATAGGTCCTGCTGAATGGCGCGCCGGGTTTTTGGTGTAATCGAAAATCTGTGTCTCCCAGGCAAGCGTTCCTGTTTCCGTGTTCAACGCAAAGATATAGTCGTCGTTGGCCGTGTCAATAATCGTGTTGCCATAAATTGCGATGTTGCGATTCACACTGGTCAGGCCGCCCATGTATTCATTAATGTCGTCCGGTATCGGTCGTTGATACTCCCAGACTAGGTCGCCTGTAACCGCATTAATCGCTTGGATGATGTCGTTAGGATTCGGCATATAAAGCATGCCGTTGTAGGCGAGTGGAGTCCCCTGCTGTGCTCCTTGTCGGAGTCCACGTGACCACACTAGCCGTAGTTGAGCGACATTGTCTTTGTTAATGTCGTCCAGGGGGCTGTAGCCCCACCCATCAAGCGTACGTCGCCACATGAGCCAGTCATCGTCACTTGGGTCTTGAAGGATTGCATCGGTGACGGGTACGAAATTACTTGGGCCTTGCGTGGCCACTGGTTCTACGGAAGCGAGTAGGAGTGTCAATGCACTGGCAGCGAACAATGTCCAGGTAAACGAGCGTCGACTGCGGACCATCGGAAGACTCCCTTCGTTGGTGTGGTTTACAGCCCGCCATTATTACGGTGTTTTTGTCTAAAAACTAGGGTCTTTTTGGAATGCGGTGCCAAGTGCTTGCGTGAACTCCAACAACGGTCCATCATGGTCCTGAGGGGCAACTGGTGTTACCGACCGATTCTGCGGTATTAGTGGAGTTTCCATTCGCACCCGGTTCCTAATTCGGGCGCGCTCAGTCGACGAGTTTAATTTGACTGTTCGTCGTGGTATTGGTTCTTCAGTAAAGTGCTGTTTCGGTGTATTGGAAATCCGTTAATTCAGCATTTATTAGGAGTAGCAAATGTTTCGAGCGGTAGGAATGTGTATGTGTATCATCGCGGGCTTGGCGGTTGTGTCGGGATGTACCGCTGAAAATGTCCAATCGGTTGAGGCGCAAGAAGCTAATGCGCCAGCGTCGCCACAGACTGACTTGTACGCGGGGTCTCCGTACCTCAGAGAGTTGCGAAACTCACTTGTGTACGGTGAAATTTGGGAACGGCCACAACTGTCGAAACGTGACCGGAGTCTCATTACGATCGCGGTGTTGCAGGCGTTGGCTCGTGAGGAATTGGCGATTCATATTCCACGCGGTCTTGAGAATGGACTGAGTCCGGAAGAGATTTCTGAAATTATTTTGCACGTGACGTTTTATGCGGGCTGGCCTACCGGGGTGCAGGCATCTCTGACGGCTGCTGAGGTATTTGAAGATCGCGGCGTCTCGCTTGGTGAGTTGCCTCGTGCGCCTGCGGGGTCAGACGTGTCGACACCGGGGTCGTTGAGTGACGCCTACGCGGCAGTACCGCGTCTTGGCGAACTTCGCAATAGCTTGCTTTACGGCGATATCTGGGAGCGGCCACTTCTGTCGAAGCGTGATCGGAGTCTTGTGACAGTGGCGGTGAACCAAGCCTTGTATGTGACGAATGAACTGCGACTCCATATTGACCGAGCGCTCGACCAAAACGGTGTCACGCCACAAGAGATTTCTGAGGTGATTTTGCACGTGACGTTTTATGCCGGCTGGCCTGCTGCGGTCAATGCTGGCCGACTGGCGACGGCGGCGTTTGAAGCGCGTGATGTCGATCTGTCAGAACTTGAGTAAGTGCTATGGGGAGTCAAGCCATTGACCGGCTTGCATCACGCGTTCAACGGCATCCGTATCCTGACTGTCCGTCCGTGTGTTTCCTCGAAGAAGTACGAGGTCGGCTTGAGCACCAGGCTGAAGACTCCCGAACGACGGAGTCGGTTCATTGAGAGGATATCCGGCGATAAGTACGTAGCCACGCCCATCAACGATCGTGCCACCTTTTGGGACCGGGGTGTCGGCACGAGTGCCGATGGTTTCAATGACGGTTCCGCGGACAACGACGACGGTATCGTCAATCGGGTCAACTCCGGGGCTAGTTATTACTGTTGCGCCGATGATGGTGATCGGTGGAGGGGCTGTAGGGGGGGGATCGGAGGGCCGGTCCCCGCTGCTATTGCAGGCGGATAGGACGAGAATTACAGCGATGGCGTATCGATAGAGCGCAAGGTGCATCCCTTGACGTTCTCATGTTTTGGGAGACAATGACAATTATTGCTGGGTGTACTGAGTGATGACTGTGATCAGGACTAGCATTTTGGTTGTTGTGGTCTTAGCTGTTTTGTGCGGCCGTGCAGCCAGCCAAGACGGTACGACGAATGGCGAGTGGCGTTCGTATGCAGGAGATGTGTGGGGGACGAAGTATGCCGCACTCGACCAAATCAACAGCGAAAACTTTTCTGATTTAGAGGTCGCGTGGCGGTGGCAGACCGCTGATGCATTGTTACCCTATTCGCCGGGCGACGGTGTTACGTGGCTTGACGCCAATACCGTCTTTGACCTTTTGGAACAGAATGATCCTGATCTCTGGGTAACACGGCCAGGCATTGGACGATTGTCTGCAACACCACTCATGGTTGATGGTGCCCTGTATCTCAGCACACCGTTGTACCAGGCTGCGGCGATAGATGCACGTAGTGGGGAAACCTTATGGGTCTATAACCCCCGGGTCTATGAACAAGGCAGTCCGCCTTTGCCGAGTCCGTGGAATCATCGCGGCGTGGCGTATTGGGAGGGAGATGGTCTTGCACGGATCATCTGGGGAACCGGGGATGGTTACCTCACAGCCGTAGACGCGACAACAGGGTTGCTGGCCACGGACTTTGGCGACAACGGCCGTGTCAGTCTTGAGGAGGGTCTCCCGCGCGCACGTGAAAACCCGAGCCGTCTTCCGCCACCGTCTCGGTCGCCACCTCTCGTAGTCGGTAACACGATTATTGTGGGTTCGTCCGTGCACGATTACTTAAACCGCAAGGAAAACGCTCCCGGGTTTGTGCGAGCGTATGACGCACAAACGGGTCGGCATAAGTGGGACTTTCATAATGTTCCTCAAAGTGCGGACGAGTATGGAGCCGACACGTGGGTCAATGAGTCATGGCGGTATTCTGGTAATACAAACGTGTGGGGGCATATTGCGGCTGACCCTGAACTGGGCTACGTTTATTTGCCGACGAGTACGCCGACCTCTGACTATTACGGCGGGCATCGCCTCGGCGATAACCTGTTTGCGGAGAGCCTGGTCTGTGTCGACATCGAGACCGGGCAACGCGTGTGGCATTTTCAGATGGTGCATCACGGGGTTTGGGACTATGACAATCCCACGGGTCCCAACCTCCTTGACATCACGGTCGGTGGTCGGACGGTCAAAGCTGTTGCTCAAATCACGAAACAGGGTTTTGTGTACACATTTAACAGAGTTACTGGGGAACCTATTTGGCCGATTGAAGAGCGGGTTGTCGCAACTGATACTGATTTGGATGGCGAGGTGTTATCGGAGACGCAGCCATTTCCGACCAAACCGCTGCCATTTGAATTCCAAGGAACCTCGATAGACGATTTGGTCGATTTTACGCCTGAGATCCGGCAAATGGCGATTGAGGCCGTAGAAGGATTTCGCTTAGGCGATCTTTATACGCCGCTTTCACTGCGTGGAACTATTTTTCGCCCGGCGGCTGGTGGGGGAGCGAGTTGGGGAGGGGGGGGGGTCGACCCCGAGACCGGGTTCCTCTATGTGCCTTCGAG
>CAYFJM010000187.1:0-4515 GCA_964343415.1 uncultured Vicinamibacteraceae bacterium
GAGCCGCTCATGACAGAATGAACCAGAAATCTTGCTGAAGAACCGCTAGTAGAAATGTGGATGACGATAAGAAGAGGTGAGCTGAGATGGTGACGCGGACGCCGACGGCGTTACTTATAGTCGCTGCGGCGATGTTCGCGGCTGCTCCGATATTTATTGCTTATGCACCTAATGAAGCCACGATGGGGCTCGTGTATAAAATCGTGTATTTTCACGTGCCAGCATGGTTCATGATGTTTTTGGCTATTTTTGTGTGTGGGATTTCTAGTGGCGTCTATTTGTTTAAAGAGCGTCCCTCAGCTGATCGTCTCGCGTATTCCGCTGCGGAAGTTGCGGTGCTCTTTGGTGCGATTGGATTAACGACGGGCCCCCTTTGGGCTCGTGTGTCATGGGGTGTATGGTGGCCATGGGACGTTCGGACCACACTTGCACTCATTCTTGAAATGACATTCGTTGCGTACCTTTTATTGCGGAAGTATGGCGGGCCTGGCTCTGAAAAGCTCTCGGCAGGTCTTGCGCTGTTTGGTATGTTTAACGTTCCGTTTGTTTATGTATCTGTAAACGTATGGCGCACACTTCACCCCCAGACCACGGTCGTGCCACAGTTACCACCTGCGATGGCTGGTCCCTTATGGTGGTGTGTGGTGGCGTATTTGTTGTTGTTTATTGTCATGCTTGGAGGTCGTCGGCGACTTGAAGAACAGCGTGCAGTCGTCGATCGATTACGCCTTGTATATGACGAAGACTGACGGAAAACTGATGAGAATATTTTGGTTATTGAATTGCCTAAATAGGGCTCCGCTGCTGACCCGGAATTTTGTAGCGCTAGTGGTAGTAATTGTCCTCTTGTTTTTGTCAGTGCCTGCGGAGGCAGTACAACCTCCCCCCGTTGAAGAATTTGTGCCAATTGGTGAGTTGCCAGAAGAGGATCGTCTACCCGCCGCGCCTTTTCTCGTTGGCGCGTATTCGCTCGTATGGATATTCGCCTTCGGCTATTTCTGGATGTTGTCCCGACGATTGTCTGTGGTTGAGCGGGAGTTAACTGATTTGACAAAACGCACAGGTTTGGATTCTGAGAGGTTGCCCTGATGTTCGACATGACAGCGGGCCACTTTGTATTTATACCCGCAGTGTTACTGTTGGGAATGGTTTTCGGGTGGATATTAGGGTCTCGTGCCGCAGCTGATGCGTATGCGGCTGAGCTTCGACGACGAGAAGAAAGAGCCGTTCGTCGGTCGTCAACGGAACAGCGCGCTGCTAGTTGAACATGTTTTTCCGGTTCTAGCGTTTTTGAGACAAGCAGGGTAATGGGTTGTCACTTAGAACCGCTTAGACTTTGTCTAGATAGCTCACAATCTGAGCTACAAGTTCATCCGCTGTGGCATGGTCTCCTTTTAGATGCAAGTGCGCGTGTTTATATGCGTGGCGTCTGGTAGCGTACAGAAGAGCCAGTGAGTCGCGATCAGCCGCAAGTGGTCGTGCGTCATCTGATGCTAGTCGTCGTGTGACAGTATTTAGAGACACATCGAGCCAAACTGAAACACCGTCACGATTGATCAATTCTCTGTTTTCTTTTGAAACAAAAGTGCCGCCACCAGTAGCAATCACGGTATGGCGATGTGGAAGTAGTTCGCGGAGAACACGGTTTTCGGCTGCACGGAAATGTTCTTCGCCGTGAGCGGTGAAAATCTCCGTAATGTTTTGTTGCTGTTGCGATTCGATATGGGCATCAAGGTCGGAAACTGCCCAGTCTAAGTGGGCTCCAAGCGCTGTTGCGAGTGTCGTTTTTCCGGCCGCCATGAATCCCACGAGGTAAAGCTTGTCATTTTGCACAGCGTCGAGTTTAACAAGTAGTTCACTAATGATTGATTATTGACGAAGCATATCCAGAACAGAAAAAAATCCAGGAAAAGAAATCGCTACTGAATCTGCCCCTGAAATAGTGCTTGGGCCTTTTCCGGCCAAGGCAGCGATCGCAAACGCCATTGCGAGTCTGTGGTCACCTGCCGCATCAGCTGATCCTCCTTTGAGTTCATTCTGACGGCAGGCGACAAATCCGTCCTTGCGTTCGATTACATCAGCACCGAGATCTCGTAAACCTTTCGCAAATGCGGCGATGCGGTCGCTTTCTTTATTGCGCAGTTCTGCAGCGCCTGAGACGTCGACGACACAGCCATGTGCTGCGAGTGCACCAAGCGCTGGAAGTTCATCGATCATTGAGGGAACTTGTTCGGCTGTAATCGTGAAGTTATTCAGGGGGCGAGAACGCACACGAATGTTTCCGTACGGTTCTGAGGCATTAGTGCCATCAGGTTCAATTTCTATGTCAGCACCCGCGTGTTTGAGCACGTCAATATATGCCGTACGGGTTGGATTCAATCCGACGCCTTCGATGAGAATGTCTGAGCCTGGAAGGATAGATGCAGCCACAATCAGAAATGCAGCTGAGGACTGGTCGCCGGGGACTGTTAGGTTAAGGGGGTTGAGAGGGTTTCCACCGGTGACGGAAAATGCGCCATCTGTATTTTGAGTCAATGCTCCAAACACTGAAAGTGCCCGCTCGGTGTGGTCTCGTGTCGACATGGGTTCATGTACTTGGGTAGTGCCACGGGCATGCAGTCCTGCTAACAAGACTGAACTTTTGACCTGGGCGCTCGCGACCAAAGGCGCGTAATCTATCCCGGTAAGTTCAGCGCCTCGAACCACAAGCGGCGGATAACCATTAGTAGAGTCAAGTGTTGCGCCCATTTCTTGTAATGGTTGAATAATCCGACGCATCGGGCGCTTTTGCAATGAACTGTCACCTGTCAAAATCGATGTAAATGGATGATTAGCCAGGATTCCTGCGAGCAAGCGCATAGTCGTTCCGGAATTTCCGGCATTTATTGGATCTCTTGAAGGCGTGAATGAGCCGAGGCCTTGTCCAGTTATCGTGATTGTCTTGCCGGTATTCAGAGGCTCATTTATCGAGTTAACAGAAACACCTAGTGCCTGAAGGCATGACAGGGTCGATAGACAATCGGCACCCATGGAATAGTTATGGATGGTGGTAGTACCATCAGCGAGAGCTGCAAGCAGGGCGTAGCGATGCGAAATGGATTTATCACTAGGCACTTGTAGCGTACCTCGGAGTTCCGTGGCTGGTTCAACAATAATTGTTGAACTGATTTCATCGCGCATGGCGAACTATACTCCAAGTCATTTACTTGCCGGTTTAGGCACGCAGGGGTATGTTAGATGCCGATTACGCCATGACTGTTTTGCCGATTATTATTCGTACGAAGTGCCAGAGCGACGTGAATATGCCGGACGTTGTTCGTATTGTCAGTGATCGCGTTAGTCGATTTTGGGACTTCGACGAGAACTCTAGGAATTGGGTTGGCATGGTGACTCAGGAAGCAGTTGCTCAATGAATAAACCGTTGTCTCAGGATTATGACGAAGGTTCAAAGCCTGACCCTCGCCTAGTTGCAACTGCCGCTGAGGCAGTAATCCAAGCCGGAAGGATTCAAAAGGAATACTTCGGCCAGAACGTCCATGTCGAAAAAAAGGGTCCTATCGATTTGGTGACGCAGGTGGATATCGAAGTCGAAACGATGTTTCGGGAAATGATTTGCGAGCGGTATCCGGACCACATTGTTCTCGCCGAAGAGTTAGAACGTAACAGACAATCTACAAATATTTCGAAGTATTGTTGGGTTTTTGACCCGATCGATGGGACAGTGAATTATGCGCACGGTCTCCCTATTTTTTGCGCATCTCTTGCCCTCGAAATCGATGGCGTTGCCGAGGTGGCCGCCGTCTATGATCCCATACGGGAAGAGCTGTTTATGGCGGAGCGAGGGCAAGGTGCTCGTTTGAATGGTGTTCCATTGCAGGTGTCCAAAACTGGAACACTTCTGGATTCCATGCTCTGCACAGGATTTCCCTACGATGTTCATCAGACTGTGAATGAAGTTGTTGGATTATTTGGCGACTTTGTTTCAAGCGCCCGCGCGGTTCGTCGACTTGGGTCGGCCGCGCTTGATCTTTGCTATGTAGCTGCGGGACGATTTGATGGTTTTTGGGAGCAGCGATTGCAGCCTTGGGATATGGCGGCAGGTGCATTGCTCGTTGAAGAGGCGGGAGGGCGAGTGACTGATATGGCAGGTCACCCATTTTCATCTCGGACTGGCTCCATCATTGCATCAAATGGGCAAGTGCATGAGGAGATGGAGAGAATTATCCTTTCTCGCCGTTCAGCAAAAACAGACGGATAGACGTCAGCTATACTTCTCGCGTCCGTGTCACGTATCGTTAACTGGGTTCAGGGGTTCGCGCTCGCTATTGGTGGTCCTGGACTATTTCTTGTTGCCTTTCTAGACTCTTCGTTTCTTTCTCTTCCCGAAATTAATGATCTGTTGGTCGTCATGCTCGTTGTCCAGCATAAAGAACGGATGCTGTACTACGCGATGATGGCAACGCTCGGGTCTGTGCTCGGGTGCGTTGTGCTTTACTGGTTTGGTCGACGTGGTGG
>CAYFJM010000188.1:0-4508 GCA_964343415.1 uncultured Vicinamibacteraceae bacterium
GATGCGCTTGTAATTCCTGGTGGTTTCGCGCCAGGAAAAATGCGCATGCGGCATGCTATGGTCGATCTGGTCCGTGACGCTATTGAGGCCGGAAAAACAGTAGCAGCCATTTGTCATGGACCGCAGATGCTGATTTCCGCAAATGCGGTTCGCGACCGTATGATCACCTGCTGGCCATCAATTGCGATTGACATCAAGAACGCGGGCGGCCTTTACATGGACCGACAGGTCATCGAAGACCACAACATTATTACGTCTCGAAAAATCGATGACTTAGAAGCTTTCAGCGAGGCAATTGTTCGTGCGCTAACCTCCGATTCAATAACGCAATAGACGCCTCACCCTATCCACTGCCCTAGCCCTCTGTCCCTTTCCATGAAGGGTATGAACCAAGCGTCCGTAACGAGGGAGCGAACTCTGCCAAATGCATCAGTGCTCGTTCGCACCGAATATCGTCACGATTAGCAGATAGGTCAGCATAAAACATGTATTCAAACGGGCGGTCTGGAATCGGCCGCGATTCCAATTTCGTCAAATCGATATCTCGGAGTGCAAAAACACTTAGCGCTTTAAAAAGAGCACCCGGATCATTAGGTACCGTGAAAACAATCGTCGTTTTATCAGGCTTTCCGAGCGGCGCAGAATCACGGCTGACAATTAGAAATCGTGTGAAATTATCCGCAACATCCTGGACAGCCTGCCTTATTACTCGAAGTCCGAAGATCTCCGCGGCGCGCACCGACGCAATGGCAGCGCTATCAGTCAATCCCTGCTCCTTGATCATCTTGGCACTACCGGCCGTATCGTAGGTCGCAACAATTTCAACATCATTTAGTGTTTGTAAAAAATGCTCACACTGTTCCAAACCCTTCGGATGAGAATAGACACGGCGTATCTGATCAATATCCGTGCCTTCAAATGCGATCAAGTTGTGCACCACTAAATGCTTCACCTCTGCCACAATCGAAAGTTCGTGCTCGACTAACAAGTCATAATTGCGATGAATACTACCCGCGATGGTATTCTCAATTGGCAGGATGCCATGCGAAACTTCCCCCGCCTCTACAGCAGAAAATACCGCATCAAAACTTAAACGTGGGCTGGGCTCAGCATTCGAATCAAAGCTGAGCGCAGCAGCTTCACTAAAAGCTCCCGTCTCGCCCTGGTAAGCAATATGCACCACTTAAGAATACACCTCAGCCCCGATCGAACAGTTCTAAATCAAACAAGCAATGTATTTCACCACAATTGTTGAGTTGTCGTTTTTCAGTTAGACGAACAAGCTAGAAGGCAGGGTTGAGAGGAAAACTAGGAAGAAGCTTCTCTTACACCGCTTGTCGCCCAAGTTGTCTCGTTTGACTCAGCATCTTCAACTGAGTCACTTGGTGTAGCGACTCGCATAGCGTCTTCGAATGCCTGTCGACCTTCTTGCGCTGCTTCACGGGCCTTGTCAACGGTTCCGCGAACACGCTCAATCTCACTAACAAAATTGTCTAACGTCGGTTCAATCTGGTCGCGTACATGACGACCACGCTCTGTCAGGTATAGACCTCCTACCACCGCACCAACTACTGCGCCCAAAAGCGTCGAAAGTAAAACTTGAGACCGTTCGTCCACGTATGCCTCCGTGTCGTTAAACAAATAATACACCGTGATGACTTGACCTGGCGCTACATACTGTAAATACAGATTTGATCAAAAACGCAGAGCCAACCCCCACGACGCACGCCAAAAGGCTGGAGCCTCAAACACCACATCGCGGATACTCTCACCAATAGTCGCTGCACGGGTGTAGCGGAGATCAAACCGTGCACCAACATGGTCACTAAAAAACCCCATGACACCGCCACCTACAGCAACCGCCAACCCGTCAGTTTTCTTCAAAAGGGAAGCAGTTGACACTTCGGTTTTCATCCAGCCCATACCACCAACGACATACGGCCGAACGCCTTTAACAGGAATACCAATGACCAGGTTTCCCATAGCGGTCGTAGCACGACTATTTTCTACAAAAACCGAATTACTGGGAGCCTTCGCAGTTCGAGAAAAATCAATCTCAAAACCAAATACCCCACCAGCCATGGCAGCAAGAGAAGCTCCAAGTGTCGTCACCTTGTCAGTATCTTTCTCACCGTAAGACGTACCTACAAACGAGGTAAATACGCTATCTGCTCTCAGGGACACCGCACTGCAGAAAATCAATGCAGAAACGATCATGACCATACGGTGATGGCTATTTCCGAGCACCCATAATTCCATAGCTAAAGTCCTGTCGTGCGAAGCTCAGCCAACCCATCATACCTGAGGTCTATAATTCGACTATGCCTGAACACACTCAGACACCGCAGAACAAACAAACAAGTCCAGACAACAAAAATCGTCTAGCTCACGATGAACCGGTAATCTGTGAAAGGTGTGGGGCTGAAATGTTTCGGATGCACGCTGTTTGGCGTTGCCCCAAGTGCCGATATAAGACGGATTGCTGTGGCTGGTAATTAAATCTCGTAGAACACAACCAGACACCGAACACTACTTAGGTAGTCGCTTCTGTTTGCTCGGTTTCAGGCGCTTCGGCAGTTATCTCACCTGCATCTATCGCCTCGTGAGTAACGGCCTGTACCACATCATCAAATGCGGACATGTCAATCGCATCGTAATCAGGTGGACACCCGAAATCACGTTTTCCAGGCGCAGTTTCATTCCCAACGGTCACACACAGTCCACAACCAATGCACTTATCAATTCGAACTGCACAAACCATACGCCCGTAGATATCGGGTTCTTCAACGATACATTCTTCGACGGGACACGCAGCCTGACAAATCGAACAAGCAAAAGCACCGAAACAACGCTCTGGGTCGATTACTGCAATCTTGCGCGGGTTACGCTTGCGAGCCGTGTTCTGAAGTTTTGTCCACATAAGCCCTAGTATTATAGCCGACAGAAGCGACTAAACACTGGGACCAGAGTGGGAACTCTCACAGTCCACAAAAACCTACCGTGTCCTCAGCAGTCAACACTCGAAATCAGTTCAACCGGCCTATGTCGACTGTCCGCGGGCACTGACCTCCCAAACTGACTCAACCATTCCATTGCGCACTGCGTAAATCTGGTCATACAGATTCACGACGGGGTCGCAGTGCGACACAATAAGTTCAAGTTTATCGCCGACTTTATAAGTCCGGCTCGGATCCTCATATCGAATGCTGCCAAATTCATCAGACCCGGATGTATAACTCATGCCTGATTCACCTTTTATAATCGCCCAAGGACGATTGATAGTACACGCCTTCGCTCCCGCATCTGTGGTTGCTCGCCCCTCATATTGCGCATTTAACACCGTGGTTAAAATCGTCAGCGCAGGATTGAAATCACTATAAACGTCAGTGTCATTCACTCCACCAATGCCCATATATTGGGCATCCATAAACACATAACTCCCCACTTGCACATCCGTAAGCCCTGGAGTCTGATGGTCAATATTGTAAGTACCGGTTCCACCGCCACTGAAGATTTCAGTATTTAGCCCAGCTCTCTGAAACTGCTCAAAGGTCTCAGCAGCTGGTATCAGTCTTTCGAGTGTTTGAGCCTCTCGCTTTTCAAAACCAGTCACATGTTGAGAGCCGCCGTCGTAGCACAGCATCCCACGAAGTCTGAGACTCGGAAGTCGGTCGACAAGTTGAGCTAATTCGAGTGCTGGTCGCCCTGGAGTAATCCCTGTTCTATGCCCTCCCGGATCTACATCCACAACAACATCCGCTACCACCCCAAGCGATTCTGCCGCTTCGGCAAGTAACCTAGCGTTTTCTGGTGTGTCAGTTGCTTGAATAAATTGATCGCACCATTTTCTAAGATGCATAGCTCGATTAATTTTCGTTGGTGTCACATTGCTAGTGGTCATCAAGATCGGCTCAATCCCATGCTTAAAAAGAGCGTGCGCTTCACTAACCTTGGCAACGCAAATACCCACGGATCCGGTCTCTAGCTGCATGCGTGCTATTTCCGGTGTTTTGTGTGTTTTTGCATGCGGGCGACTCGCAATACCATTGCGATTAACCGTACTCTGCATCGTTGCAATATTCGCTTCGAGCACATCAAGATCAACGACAAGCGCCGGAGTATCGATATCCCACATCGACACACCCAGTTCGTTAATGGCCGCACCGGATGTCTCCGCACGTCGTGTCAGTTCTGTTACGGAATAACCCTTCACAGGAGATGGCACCCAGACTGCAGCTCCTGCTCCAGCGGCTTGAAGGAAATGTCGGCGTGAAAATGGCATAGTCATAGGTGCAGTTTTACCCCATTTCGGCCGGCATCGCCAGGTGAACGAGTACAGCAGTCACTGCCAACAGCAACACGCCCAGTATTAGCTCAGCACGAATTGAACGAAACAACGCAAGACTGGCACTAGAATTATTCAGTCGAGGCAACAAATACCGCGAGTTATAGGCTCCAATCAAAGCGGTAGCAAATACCAAAACAATCTTCAACAACAGCGTTCTTCC
>CAYFJM010000189.1:0-4506 GCA_964343415.1 uncultured Vicinamibacteraceae bacterium
CATTTCTCCGGTCTCCGCCCCAACAGAACGACTCACAGACCTTGCTCGATCCGATCGGCGCGCACAAACCCGAACCGCGGCTCCCTTTTGCACCAAACCCCAGGCCACACCCCGCGCCGCTCCACCTGCACCAAGAACTACTGCCCGTTTTCCAGCGATTGATATCCGCCCAACAAGAGGGGCCAAAAATCCACTAACATCAGTATTTCTACCGGTCCAACCATCGCCATCCCAAAGCAGCGTGTTGATCGCTCCAACGGCTGTTGCCGTCTTGTCCATCTGACTTACCCGAGATGCAACGACCTCTTTAAATGGCGCCGTGACGCTCGCACCGCTAAGACCGACAGCCTGAGCGAACGAAAGAAAGTCATCAACATCCGTTGCTTCCAAAGGAAGATAAACCGCATCCATTCCCAACGCGTCAAAACCTGCATTATGCATTGCCGGCGAAAGCGAATGACTGACCGGTGCACCAAGGACGCCATACACCCTAGTCTTTTCTGTGACGTGTCGTACACGGAACCGATCTCGCATTCGGTCAAGACTTTGCTGACCCGGCGCAACGGATTCGCCGGCGTAGGTCCAACACATTCCGTACCGGCCTGCCAGGACTCGTGTCGGTACTCCAGCCGTACCCATTCCAATTATTACCCGCCGATCGCTCGCATCACCGACACGAAGCAGTTCCGCACCGGCGCTCAATGAATCCACTGTAACCGCGATCTTGACCACCTCGGCACCCGTTCCGCGCATTGCCCGATAGCGAGTATGAACATCCTCATCTCTAATGGCACCGAATTCGTGGTGAGACACCACCACACCACGGCCCTGCCGTCTCGCCAGAATATCGCCGAGAAAACTGGCGTTATGCTCGACGTCCACATATTCCGCACCCTCATCAATGGCCTCTAACAGTATCTTCCGGCGTTCTTCTTCTGACCCAATGAACTCGCCACCTTCCCATTTCGGGCGGCACGTCAGAAGAACGGCTGTCTGGCGGCCCTGTAACGCTGCTCGGACATCGACAGTTACCGGGGTGTCCAATCGCAACTCAACCAAATCCGCACCGACCTGGTTGTCCCTCTTCTTCTGCAGATCCGCCATACTGTCAGCGGTCACGGTTGCACACAACTGCGTCATTTCACTTACACCCTAAAAAAAAAGCCCTTTCAGCACATACGCTGAAAAGGCCTCGGCGATTAACGATTCTCGATACTGAAACTAACTTCTTGCCTCTCGAGCCTCCACAGCAGTACGGTGATACCACCAAGTGGCGTACGCCCTCTTCCCGATCGGCTGCACACAAAAGCGTGAGGACAAACAAAGCATTATTGTCCCTGAAGCTAACAGACGTATCGCGCACTGTCAACGTAACTCCTTGACCGACACGTATTTCGTCCGATATAACCGGTGTTACACCCATTCCTCATGACCAAAACATCACGGATATCCCCGCCGACGTTTCTGCAACGCATGTTGTTAAGATCTGCCCTGTGCATCGGCGTTGGAGGCGGCATCTTGCTTCCGGTAAACCTGCCCGCAGCCACGGAAACCATGCCCGTAAGCGAAGTAAAACCCGGGATGCAGGGCGTCGGTATCACGGTTTTTGAAGGCAATACTCGCTCAGAGTTTGCTGTACACATTCTCGGCGTGCTGACAAATGTGATGGGGCCACGACGAGATTTGATTGTCGCGAGACTTGAAGGCGGCCCTCTGTCGAATACCGGCGTGATCCAAGGAATGAGTGGAAGTCCTGTCTACATCGATGAACGTCTTATTGGCGCGGTGTCCTACTCCCTCGGCTCTTTTTCGAAAGAGCCAATCGCCGGCATCACACCTATCAAAGAAATGATTGAGACCGATTCGGGTAACAATCAGATGGCTCGGCAAAACTTACGACTTCCCCTCGACTCGACACCGACAGAAATCTCCAGAAGGATGCGTGAAGCATTTCACACCCTAGAACCATTTGCTCACACCCCGCATACTGTCTCAGTATCAGGAATACCAAACGGCGACGCGCAACACCTCGCTACAATGCTTCGGCCGATTAGTACACCAATCGTACTTAATGGATTCGTTCCGCAAGTACATGACATCTGGTCCTCGATGTTGAACCACGCTGGATTTACAACCGCGATTGGCAATATAAGCGCAACCAGCTCCACCCAAACAAACGGTCCATCAAGCCTTCAGCCCGGGGACCCGGTAGGCGTAATGCTTATGCGCGGAGACCTTACTATGGCCGGCACAGGTACAGTCACGTTTGTAGAAGACCAACGCGTGTATGCGTTCGGCCACCCTTTTTACAATCTCGGTTCTTCGCAGTTTCCGATGACCACAGCAAAAGTAACCACCCTGTTGCCCAGCCTCGCCATTTCATCTCGCATCGCAGAGATCGGGGATGTCCTCGGCACGATTGATCAAGACCGTTCCACTGGCATTTACGGGTCCATCGGGAACGAGCCAGTAATGATTCCGGTGAGCGTTACCCTTGAGACCCCAGCTAACGATGCGCGGACCGTATTCCAGTTCGAAATCATTGACAATGAATTATTCACACCACTTTTGACTTATACCGGCGTTCTAAATACATTGTTTTCCTGGACCCAAGAAGTCGGTGCCGGCACGTACGAAATTACCACTGTTACGCAACTAGACAACCAGCCTTCAGCGTTCTTTCAGAACATGTACACCGGTTCGACGGCTGCCATCAGTGCTGCACTCTCAACCGCGACACCACTCACCGCACTTCTCTCAAACAACGTCGAATCCGTCACGGTGGAACGGATCGACGTGACCGTCACCGCCTACGAAACACCGAGAATTTCGACTTTGCGACGAGCCTGGATCGACACGAACGTCGTCCAGTCAGGTGAAACCGTTGAGCTACACATAGTGACTCAGTCTGATGACGGCGACGACCAGCTACATACACTCGATCTTGATATCCCCGCCCATGTCACTGGCACTGTCGACCTACTAATCGCAGACGCAACCACACTCCAACAGGACGACATCCAGACAGGCCGGCGTATCGGGGACGTCGCGACAATTTCACAACTTGTCGATCGCTTAAATACTCGTCGGAAGAATAACCACCTCTACGTCCAACTACTAAGCCCACAGCCTGGCGCTGTCATTGAAGGTAGTACGTCTGAATCACTCCCTCCTTCCATCCTCGCCGTGTTTGAAGCCGATGCTGGAAGCGGCACCTTAACGAAACTCTCAAACTCCCAAATTTCAGAATGGGAAGTACCCACTGATCGTGTCGTGTCAGGTTCTCGACGACTAACCGTTACCATTAATTCCGAATGACACGTATTCGCTTGATTTTTGTCGCTCACATCGTCCTCTGCCTGATCTTTCTATCAGCCGCACCTCAGGGCACTAGTCCCGTGTTCTGGCTCGTTTCAAGCCAGGATGATTTTTTGCGTGGTGAGACCCACGACATCTCGATTGATGCAGCAGGAAAAATTCTGCTCGGACCAAGCACCGAATCCATCTACGACACGACCGAACCATTTATCTGGTCACTCGCTTCCGACGTGGACGCAGTCTGGATTGGTTCCGGACCCAATGGTGCAGTCACGCGCATAGCGAGAACAGATGGCGAAACAAACCATTACGATCTCGACACGCTATCTGTCTACGCGCTTGCAGCGGATGGTCAAGGCGGGATCTTCGCGGCAACAGGACCTGGCGGAGATGTCTACAACATCGACAGTGATGGGAATGTACGCGTCGTCTTTGAGCCGGATGAATCATATATCTGGTCTCTTGCAACCGATCCCTCTGGGGCACTGTATGTCGGAACCGGGAATCCAGGTCGCATCTACAGGGTCTCACCGGGGGGGGGCGACGAACTCTTCTACGAAACAGCTGCCCTGCACGTTCGTTCGCTTGTCGCCACTGACAACGGACAGATTCTTGCCGGCACTACGACACCGGGACACGTCATTCGCATCGAACCAGACCGAGCAGGTTTTGTCCTGCTCGACAGTGGCTACGAAGAGATCGCGGATCTACACATTGCCGCTGACGACTCCCTCCTTGTCGTCGCGACTAATCGCACAACGAATAACGCCACAGCATCGACGAGTGCTACCACGTCTACTACTACTTCGGGCTCCTCAACGACTACATCAACGGGCGCAACTGGTACGGGAACCGAAGGTGCCATCTATGAAATACAGCCGGACGGCGTCTGGAACCTCCTGTGGGACTCCAATGCTGATGTGCCGTACGGTGTCGTAGACAATATGGGCTCGGGAGAATTGGTCATCGCTACAGGCCCAGACGGAAAAATGTTCCGCGTTACCACAGACAACTCGTCAACGACTCTTCTTACGAGTAGCCACGCTCAACACATCACTACGCTCATGCCTGATGCGAATGGAGGCCTTTATTTTGCAACGGCAAACCCTGGACTTGTGGCTCGGCTTGATTCAGATCGTGTCCGCGAAGGCACGTATCTCTCGGAAATCCATGACACCGGCACCCTTG
>CAYFJM010000190.1:0-4494 GCA_964343415.1 uncultured Vicinamibacteraceae bacterium
GGCGCCGTCGCCAAGTGGTAAGGCAGAGGTCTGCAAAACCTCCATCCCCGGTTCAAATCCGGGCGGCGCCTCCATATTTTTCAACAACTTACAGCGATACTTATTGTGAGTTGTTCCCTGCGCTAACCACTTGTGGTTCCAGTGCGAGGCGCCACTAAATATCGACAAAGGGAATCGCTTTGAGTAGGCTAAAGTTCGCATGTTTCAACCGGAATAGGAGAAGACACATGATTAGCAACAAAAGGATCCTTCTGGTAGCTATCGCGGTTATCGGTGCAGTGGCGCTGTCTGGGCTCTCGGTCGTCGCCCAACAGGACGATGAGCGGCAGCCGATGGGTGTCTTCATTACAAGCGTAGGGGTTGGAAATGGCGCGAACCTGGGAGGTCTCGAAGGTGCGGACGCCCATTGTCAGAGCCTAGCCAGCGCTGCCGGTTCTGGAGACCGGACCTGGCGCGCCTATCTGAGCACGCAGGGGTCTGGCGCGGTCAATGCGCGCGACCGGATCGGGGACGGACCGTGGGCAAACGCCGTCGGTCTCGTTATGGCCTCCAACGTTGACAACCTGCACTACGATAATTCCAACTTTAACTGGACCTATATGCGTGATGAGAAAGGTAATCAGTTCCCGTCACGCATTGACGGGAACCCCGATTTTACGGAGCACGATGTACTGACTGGGACCCAGATGGACGGCACGGCGTTTCCGGCGGGTGACGACCGGACCTGTAATAACTGGACCAGCAACAGCGGCGGTAGCGCCATGCTTGGGCATGCCGACCGGTACGCCTTCACGACCCCGGGCTCGTCGTGGAATCAGGCTCATCCTTCCCGAAGTTGCTCCCAGCCCGACCTGGTGGCGACCGGAGGGGCCGGCCGGTTTTACTGCTTTGCAATTGACTGAGTCCGTGTCTGAAAGCTCTACACTGGATTCGCTTCAAAGTCCCAGGTCCGTGACGTGATTCGTAATCACGTTGACATTTTTAGCAACGACTACAGTCCGTAGTCATAGATGTGACGCTAATCTTTTTCAGCTACACGTAGACATTCTCTGGTTGCCTCTGACCAGAGAAGTGTCGCTAAACATCGTTGTATGTTTCCACCTACTAACAACTGCAAAGGTAGTTGGTCTTGTGTGAAATACCGCCATTCCCTCTTCAAATCAGTCGGAAATTCCGTCTACTTTTGATAAAAGTTATCAGCTATTTGGTGGCTAGCTAGTTGCTTGTGGTTCCTTCAAGAACTTTAGTGGTCATTCTTTCGGTAGGAGTCGACCAACGTTATCTTTTGAAGAAAATCGTCTATGCCTTTGTCTGTTTTTCTGTCTTCACGGGCGAAAAGAGTGCTTTGCTATATTTCCTAGTTCAGAGGTGAGGGTCTCAATGACGGTGTCGACATGGCTTTCTTGAATGGAAGGATAAAAGGGAAGTGAAATAGTAGTGTCTCCGATTTGTTCTGCTTGCGGGAAGTCTCCTGGTGAGTGACCAAATTCTTTCGAGAAAAAGGAGTGGAGATGAATCGCTCGATAATTGACTGTTGACCCGATTCCGTGTTGGTGAAGGGTTTTGATTATTTGGTCTCTAAGAGTTTTCTTGACTCTGATCGGGTAGAGATGAAAGGCATGCTTCGAATTGCTGAGGACCGAAGGCAACGTAACATCTGGAAGTGCTTGAAGTGCTTGTGTATATTTGGCAGCGACAGCAACTCGATTATTCCAACGTTCGTTGATTCCTTTGAGTTGAGGTAAGAGCAGTGCCGCATGGATATTGTCCATGTTGTACTTCCAACCGAAGAGGACCATGTCCGAGTGAGAATACCCATCTCGTTCGTGATCTGTTGCTGTCTTTGTCATGCCGTGTGACCTCAGTAGACGAAGTCTGTCAGCGAGTTTGTCATCGTTTGTAATTACAGCTCCGCCTTCTCCACATGTGAGATTTTTCGTGGCATAAAACGAGAAGCAGGCGGTGTCACCAAGTTGACCAGGCTTCACACCGTCTCTGGTGCCCTCTATACAGTGAGCGGCATCTTCAATTATGTAAAGGCCATAGTGATCTGCGATTTCTCGAATAGTGTGCATGTCGCACATTTGACCGTACAAGTGTACGGGGAGAATGGCCTTCGTATTTCTTGTGATCGCCGATTCTATTCGTGAAGCGTCAAGATTTCCGGTAGCGGGTTCAACGTCAACGAAGACCGGTCGAGCGCCTGCGGACATGATTGCCGTGGCAGTGGCAATGAAGGTCATTGGTGTTGTGATGACTTCGTCGCCGGAACCAATTCCTAGTGCTAAGAGTGAGATATGAAGTGCGCCGGTGCAGCTAGTTGTGCCTATCGCACAATTTGCATTGAGAAAAGATGCGAAGCGGGATTCAAATTCGTCGACTTTATCGCCTGTTGTTAGGATCGATCCCTGCAACACTTCACCTACTTCGTCAAGTTCAGCTTGGCCGAGGGAGTGAAGAAAGAATGGGATTTTTGTGGTCAAGGCAGCTCACTATTGCCAGAGGCGCTTACGTATCTTAATTTGTTGTATCAAGATATTTTGTTGCCGTCAGGCCTTCGTTGATACCAGTCAATCGTTGTCCGTACTCTTTTGTAAAGAAACCGAATGGTGTTCTGTTCCATGCTGAATGACTGTCTGCGGTTTTGTATTCATGACTCGACCCACTAGTCGGCAGACTTCTTACGCGAACACAAAATACCATCCGGCGGCTCAATCCTCGTGACCAGCAAGTGGCTCCCTTCTGAGCTGACTCGTGATGAGACGAGGAATTACTGTCTTAAAGATGTTATCTTGGATCAAGTAACTGCCACTAAGTCTATTAATTATAAAGGTTTAGCCTGTGTTCGTTGCGCGGAAGAAAAAAGAACCAGCAAAACTACGTGTCTTGACAAAAAAGTACCAGCTTGCCAAAGTAGATTGTTCATTTTATGAACGTGTGTGGGCCGATTGTAACTATGGTCATGAATTGGACGGCTGGAGTGGTCCACTCTTCGAGTTGTTGCAAAGCGGTGTGAGTTCTATGACTTCAACGACCCCGTAAAGCTAATGCTTTTCAATATCGTCGGTTTTTCCGGAACGTAATTTTTTTCCTCAGGGTGCAATGCGGCACTTTCTATTTTGCCGACTTTGTTTGGTTTGGAGTTGGTCGGGCACGGAAGTTTTTGTTTTTATGTGAGCAATGTTTGGTACGCCAGGAAATAACACTGTATCGGTTCGTGAGTATTGTGGTGCTGTATGCTTCCATGCATTTGCAGGCAGATCTCCTGCCTAATGAAAGAATATTGTGACAACTGAACAATCGTGGCATTACCGACGTGTGCTAGTGACCGGAGCGACCGGGCTTCTTGGTTCATGGTTGACAGAATGGCTAGTCGAGCGAAATGCGGAAGTAGTTGCGCTGGTTCGCGACTCGATACCAAGAGCCAATTTTCAGAGACTTGGTCTTGAGCAACGTGTAAACGTTGTTCAAGGAGCACTTGAGGATTATCCCTTACTTGAAAGAACAATTAATGAATATGAAGTTGAAGTGATTTTTCATGTAGCAGCTCAGACGCTGGTTGGTATTGCGAACCGCAATCCACTCTCTACGTTCACCTCCAACATTCAAGGCACCTGGAACTTACTTGAAGCAGCACGGCGGCATACTGGCCTTCGTGCCCTTGTCGTAGCCTCTAGTGATAAAGCCTACGGCACTCAAGCTGAATTGCCGTACCGTGAGGGGGCTCCATTAGTTGGACGGCATCCATATGATGTATCAAAGAGTTGTGTGGATTTGATCACTCAATCTTATTGGCATACATATCAATTACCCGTATCTGTTACTCGTTGTGGGAATTTTTACGGCGGTGGTGACCTTAATTTCAATAGAATCGTGCCCGGTACTATCCGGTCCTTGCATCAGGGGGAGCGGCCGGTTGTTCGGAGTGATGGTACTCTCAGACGTGATTACGTGTACATAAAGGAAGCAGTGGGGGCCTACATAACGTTGGCAGAGCATATGCTCAACGGTCGTGCTATTGGTGAATGTTATAACTTCAGTACAAACCATCCATTGCGTGTTCTTGAGGTCATTGAAGAAATATCAAAACTGATGGGGCGTGAGGATCTCAGTCCGATCATTCAAAATCAGGCCACAAATGAAATTCCAGATCAATTTCTTGATGGAAGCAAAGCAGAAAAAGAGCTTGGATGGAGTCCTCGCTATACCCTAGAAGAAGGCCTCAGCGAGACGATCGCGTGGTATCAGAAATTCTTGGATGATAATGCTTAGAGGGCATGAAATAGCTTAGTCGATCAAGGTTCGTCTATTTTTGCCTATCGAGAAAGCATTCGGTAATTTATCTTTAAATTCTAACGCCTAGAACTCTATAAGCCATTTCGTGACTGAAAAATACGGTTGGTCTACAGTCCTTGAAATATACGGCTTGCTCAACAAGGGCGAGCGCAGGCGGATCATCGTTTTGTTCGGTTTGATGGTGATTGGCATGGGGCT
>CAYFJM010000191.1:0-4493 GCA_964343415.1 uncultured Vicinamibacteraceae bacterium
GTACGACCGAGAAATTCGAAATACAGGCCACAGTCTCTCTGCAGTTCGTGACCAGAGCCAGTCCGCCCTTGTGTCGCGTGACCGATATCAGTCGGCCGTGTCGCCACAAGTAGTGCGATAACAAGAAATCCACTCCAGCTCAATCGGTGTTTCATCGTCCTTCGAAAATTATTTCCCGCTCAGCACAGTCAGTATACGCTTGCGAGATACACAGCATACTGAAGTGAAGTGAGGGGGGCACTATGCGTAGCAATCACCTGTTGTTAAAAATCGCGGTCGCTTTACTTTTTATATCTGTCGTCATGCCCGTGTCTGTCAGATCAGATGGCGACCATCAAGAATTCCTGCTCGGCAATTTTGTCCTAGAGAGTGGTGTGACCCTGCCAAACGCTCAGCTCACCTATGTGACGTATGGGACGCTGAACGAAACGCGCACCAACGCAGTCCTCGTTCCCTCGTGGTATGGAGGCGACCACCACGGGTACGATTTTCTTATTGGCCCTAATAAAGCGCTCGATCCTGCCCGGTATTTCATTGTCGCGACTGACCAATTCGCAGACGGCCTGTCATCATCTCCGAGTAACACACCGCCACCATTTGCTGGACCGGACTTTCCTCAGATTGCGATCCGAGACAATGTCTCGGCAACGCACCGATTGATCACAGAAGTGTTCGGTATCGATCGTTTGGCGGCAGTTGTGGGATTTTCTATGGGAGCCCAACAGGCACTGCAGTGGGCTGTGAGTCATCCGGACATGGTCGACGCAATCGTCGCCTACTGTGGAAATGCGAAAGAGTACCCTTTTGGAATCGCACGACTTGAAGGCGCAAAGGCCTCGATCATGGCGGATGCTGCCTGGAATAATGGTCGCTACTCTGAACCACCAGAAACCGGACTGAGGACCCTCGCTCGCCACTGGGCCGCATGGGGCAGTTCCCAAGAATGGTGGCGACAAGAACTCTTTCGAGAATCAGGTGCGACTTCTGTCGAGGACTGGGTCCGCAACTCGGAAGACTATTGGCTTACAAAAGACGCCAATAATCTTCTGTCTCAAGCAGTAACCTGGCAAACCCATAACGTTGGTGACACCCCAGGATTTAATGGTGACTTTGAAGCTGCGCTGCAGTCAATTCAAGCACGTGTCCTGCTGATGCCGTCGGCAACTGATCTCTATTTTCCACCTGAAGATGCCGAGTACGAAAGCACACTGATTCCGCATGCCGAATTATTAACAATTCCTTCTATCTGGGGACACCGTGCCGGCATTGGGATAAACCCTACCGATATAGCGTTCTTAAATGATGCAATAATGAATTTTTTGTATTAAACGAAACATATTCTCGAAAACGAAGTATTGAATCGCAAGAAATATAACGGCGACTCATTAAGCTAACGAGTATCATAAAGACCTGTTTATCAAAAATACCGTCTCGCAATCCTTAATACCAGGAATCAAGTCAACGAGACACGGAGGACACCATGAAACGTATGCTACTTCTCGCGCTTGGCATTCTAACGATGTCACCGAGCGTGTATGCTCAATCGGACTCAGAACTCATCGAACAGGCACTCGCGGCAGCGCCTCGCCGAGCCCGTGACGATGCATCCGTGGTCAAGTGGAGTACGGACCATACGTACACGACGATTAAAGAAGGCACAAATCAAGTTGTCTGCTACAGCAGAGCTGACCAACGTGACCGACCGCCGTTTGCTGTGCAGTGCACCGTCAAAGCTAATCTCGACCGCGTCGCACAAAACAGAAAGTTCAGAGCAGACAGCTCGAACGCCGAAGAAGAACGCGCCTTAGTCGCGGCCGCCGATGAAAACGGAACTCGGGTCCCAGCGGAATATGGTTCCTTTTTCAGTTCAATGAATGGGCAAGACCAAGCGAGTGCCCGTGTACATACGACCATCTCGATGCCCGGTGCAACAATGGCCTCGGCTGGCTTTCCAGAAAACCGAGATAAAGGCGGCGCATTCATCATGGCAGCCGGCACGAGTGAAGCACATCTGATGATTCCGTAAATCCTGCGAATCGGATACCTCAACGCAGACCGGCCTCCCCCCTACCGGGCGGAGGCCGGTAATCCGTCTCTCCTGTCGCTGACAGACAGAGGCCTACCAAAGTATTGGAACTAGTTCTTCCAGTTTAAAGAAAGCCTCACCAATGCATTTGGTCTCGTACCGTTGTCATTACGGCACAAACAGAACATAGAAAGCAGCGCTCGATTATCGGGCCCGGCGTTCTTCCAAGCGTGCCCCGCCTAACGCATTCGGTACGGAATAGTTCCCTTCGTGACACGCGTACTCAAACTGGACATAGTCATCATCGCGGTCGTACGGAAACGCCGCCGTCCACGGGCCAGTATAGGTTTCTGGGTCATCCATACGGATGGTGTAGTGCAAAGAATTTGGTCCAGCCACGGTAAGTCGCTCGACTATTCGCTGGGCCTCCGACTGACGAGAACGTGTCCCGGCTGTAGGACCGCGCATATTCTGAACGGACTTAAAGTTCGTCGATTCAATAACCAACGTATTATCATCCCAATGACCGCGAGGGTCACCTTCCCACTGCCGAATTTCGTCATCGACATGCGGACTCTCAGTAATCGGAATAATACGGACGTTGTGAATCATCTCGCTATGAATCACCACGTAGCCTGGAGGCTGCAGGATCAACGTACCGTTGTTATACTCCGTCGGCATCATCATGCCGAGCACCCCTCGCGAAATACATCGGTCCCCCGACTCCATGTTCGCATACGAATCGTGAAGTTGAGCAAGATTCATCGCCACCGACTCACGCGCATCAGCTGTTCGCTCCGGGATACGTCCAGTGGCTGGCTCCACAATAATTGACGGCTGCCCGATATCCGTTGGCGTATCAAAATACCAATCAAACCAATACAAACCGTACCCGCCAACACCACCGCTGTTATTTTCGTGCCCCTGCCACTCAGAACGACTGATGCGACCTTCGCCTCTTGCTTGGGCGCGAGCTTGCAGCTCCGCAGTCGTTAAGTCCTGCCCCGTAAGTTCTTCTGGAAGCTCCAACGGTGTGAACATGGCACGCGTGTTGTTCCACATGCCTTGGATATCCGGCTGGCCGTCGGCAAGACGACTCGGAGTCCACGTAGAAGTGACATCTCTGTCTTGGGCGCCTATAGACAACCCCGAAAATACGACCACTACAAGCAGCACAAGACACAATCGAGTCACAGCCATTCCATTCTCATCCTTGATCATTGGTCATTCATTAACCATTCTAGCGTGCGCCCTCGGAAGCTTCTTTTTCCCTCGCACCGGCCAAGATAACTGCCATCGAATAATTCCCTTCGTGGCAAGCGTACTCGTATATCGGGTCCGGGTTTGCGACCATGGGAACTTCATACGTCCACGGCCGCGTCCAGGTAAGCGGATCATTCACCGTCACCGAATACAGCACCCCCTCTTCCGAGACGCGTGTAAAACGCTCGGTTAACTCTAGCGCTGCACTCGCGCCTCCACGCATAAAACTAGTCTCGCGCAGAAAATTTTTCGTCTCAACAACCAGCGTATCCCCGTCCCAATATCCACGTGATTCACCCGTCCATTGACGAAGGTTCGTATGTGGGCGCCCATCGAGAGGAACAACACGGGGGTTATGATTCATTTCGTTGTAAAGCACGACCGTATCAGCCGTCTGAAAAATCTGAACATTATTGTTGTACCCGCCCGGTGTCATTGGAGGCCCTGAATTAAACCCAGTAACGCACCGCACCTGTAATCCATTCGGACCAAGATCATCGACCCAGCCTCCTGGCGTTGGTTCGTGGGGACCGGTATCTTGACGTGCTTCGCTCATCGCAACACGCGCACGCTCGGCAACAGGGGTCAGAGCGGGAATACGGCCATCCGGTGGATCAACGACAAGAGATGTCCGCATTGTCTCAATCACTGATGTCCCGCGATCAAACCAAAATGTGTTGTAGTTACCAACGATATCTGCTGGCACCTCATCGTCACGCCCTGCATCTTGAAGCGCGCGGATATTCTCAATTTCAGCAGCTTCTTCAGCCGTTAAGAACGGCTTATCAGCCAGCTCTTTTGGACGCTCCATTGGAGTAATCGTTCTAAAATCCCAAACCCCCTGCAAGTCCGGTTGGCCGGACGGCGTCCGGGGAAGATCCTGGGCAAAAACGGGAACCACCACAACCACTACAATTAAAAGGCTTGTCACCGTACCGCAAACCATTCGACGCATCATTTCCCCCTTACTTTCTTACGTTAGTGGGTAATTACTCGCAGCATAGCATGCTTAGATTCAAATCTATGCTATCGTCCCGGTCGGTTTTTATCTTGCTACTCGGAGTAACCTTGTGACTAACTCTCAAATCAAAGAAACACTCGCATTTCAGACTGAAGCCAAGCAATTGCTTCAGTTGATGATTCACTCACTCTATTCAAATAAAGAAATTTTTCTGAGAGAACTAGTCTCAAATGCCTCCGATGC